>JAGYNC010000031.1 GCA_018400135.1 Victivallaceae bacterium | reverse complement strand
AAGCCTTCAGGACATGCGGAGCATGAACCCTAAAAGGCTTTTCGAGCACGGTCTAGAGCTTGGCCGAAAATAAGCCAAGTCTTTGGTCGGATTAAGAGATGCTGCCGATGCTGAAGTATCACAGAGCACTCGTGGGTTGGAAGATAAGAAAAATCATCACAACAGTTGGAATGGTTCAGATAAATGAAAGATAAATTTACCAGCATGCTGAGGCAGAACCGTTGGATTAAATTTGCGCCCAACACGCTAACCTTATGCAATTCCCTGTGTGGATTTGTAGCCATTCTTTACACCCTCCAGGTTTATGATAGCGCCCGTGGTGTCATGGATGTGTTCGCCACCAGCGCCTGGATTATAATTTTTGCTATGATTTTTGATGCACTTGACGGGTTTGCCGCGCGTATTTTTAACGCAGCCAGTATGCACGGCCTACAGATGGACTCTCTTGCCGACATGGTAACTTTTGGTACCGCTCCAGCAGTAATCGTGGCAATTTTAGCCCATTGTCTCAAAATAATGACACCACTTCAAAACGTTATCATTTATGCGTTCTGTGCAGTTTATCTCGGTTGCGCGGCTTTACGACTAGCCACCTATAATGTTCATGCTATTCTAGGGAAAAAAAGCGAAAACAAATTTACCGGGTTGCCTACTCCAGGCGCCGCCGCCGCCGTTTGTAGTTTGGTTATTTTCTACAATAACTATTCAGGGTCAATTCGACATCTATCCATTATGCTGCCGATTTACGCGGCAGTACTCGGATTATTGATGGTTAGCAACATTCCTTATCTGCACGTCGGTAAATGGCTGTTTTCCATGCGCCATAATCGAAAACGCTTGACATCGTTTTTAGCGATACTTGTCTTTATCATTGTTTTCCGCTCTGCCGCTGTGGCAATTGTCGTCAATATCTACATATTTTCCGGCCCGGTAATGGCTATCTATCGCAAAATAACCGGTCATTGTTGCGCAAATTGATAACCCGGCATGGGTTGCAAACTCAAAGAAACAATGTTATGTTGAGGGTTTGAGCTGTCGTTTAGACAACGCTGAAATTCAGTATCCGTGTAGCTGTTGTTGCACAATTATTTTTTTTGGCCGATTCCTTATGGTTTCAGCCTAAACATATCAGATTCCGCGACTTTCGCGGTAATATATAAAACAAGAAGAAAGGATGGTTATATGCCACAAGAGAGCTATTTACAAGAAAA
Source organism: Victivallaceae bacterium (assembly GCA_018400135.1). Taxonomy (GTDB): domain Bacteria; phylum Verrucomicrobiota; class Lentisphaeria; order Victivallales; family Victivallaceae; genus M55B135. The sequence continues at coordinate 16,692 of JAGYNC010000031.1, read as the reverse complement.
TTTCGCCCACCGCATCGGTGGAAATACGTTCGGGAAAGACACGTCAATATATAAATTTGAAAAAATTAAACGCGCTAAACGCGCCGCCATAAAGTCAAACCCTGGCATCGAACTGATTGATATGGGAGTCGGCGAACCAGATGAAGGGGCATTCCCGGAGGTAATCGCGGCCTTGTCCAAGGAAGCAGCAAAATGGGAAAATCGTACTTATGCTGACAATGGCATTGACGAATTCAAAGAAGCTGCAAGTTCCTATATGCAGGAATTATATGGGGTGAATATCGATACCACGAACGAAATAGTTCACGCCATTGGCAGCAAATCAGCCTTGTCGCTGTTGCCTGCGTGTTTCATTAATCCTGGCGATATTACTGTTATGACAGTTCCCGGCTATCCGGTAATGGGTACCTGGACCAAATATTTTGAAGGTGACGTCATAAATCTACCGTTGCTCGAAGAAAATAATTTTCTGCCTGCATTGGACTCCCTTTCCACCGAACAACGCAAACGAGCCAAGCTACTGTACCTGAATTACCCAAACAATCCAACCGGAGCATCAGCCACTCGGGAATTCTTTGCGAAAGCTATTGATTTTGCACGGGAAAATAATTTACTCATAGTTTCCGACGCCGCCTATGCTCCGCTGAATTTTAAAGGCGAGCCATTGAGCATCTTATCATTGCCCGGCGGCAAAGATGTGGCTGTAGAACTGCATAGTATGTCAAAAGGTTTTAATATGACTGGTTGGCGCTTAAGCTGGGTTTGCGGTAACCCACTGGCCGTCAAGGCGTTTGCCTCAGTCAAGGACAATAGCGATAGCGGACAATTTATGGCTATTCAAAAAGCGGCAATCAAAGCACTTGAAAATCAGTCAAAAATTACTCCACTTATCTGCGAGAAATATCAGCGGCGTCTGGAAGGCATGACTAAAGCGCTACAGAATATCGGATTTCCCGCCGTAATGCCCGAAGGCTCATTTTATCAGTATGTCAAGGCTCCTAAGGGAATTGAAAACGGTGAAACTTTCGCATCCGGTGAGGATTTCAGTCAATGGCTGATTCGTGAAAAATTGATCAGCTCCGTCCCATGGGATGATGCCGGAAACTATGTGCGGTTCAGTGCAACTTTTGTTGCCAGAGACGGGATTGAAGAAGAAAAAAAGATCCTTGATGAGTTCGCCAAACGCCTTGCCGGGGTTAAATTCATCTGGTAATTTATTAACGCGTCAAATCCAATCATAATGGATTTAGGAACCAAAGATTATGTACCATTTCAACGATTGGGAGGTAATTGTCACCGGCGGCACTCGCGGCATCGGAGCCGCAGTTAGCAAAGCTTTTTTAAAAGCCGACGCCAGAGTAACAGCAGTCTATGGCGGCAATGAAACAGCGGCTGCCGCTTTTAAAGATGCCTTTCATGACGACAGACTTGAAATAAAAAAACTTGATGTCAGTGATTACGAAGCCGTTGAACAATTTTTTGCCGAGTATGATCAGACCCATGACAATCTGCGGGTGCTGGTTAATTGCGCCGGCATTCGCCGTGACGCTATTGTCGGCATGATGTCACAAGCGGAATGGCAGCAGGTAATTGACGTTAATCTTTCGGGCTCATTCCACATGAGCAAATTCGCTACCCAGCTGATGCTATCAATGCGCTTTGGCAGAATTATTAATATTACTTCTCCTTCCGGTAAAATGGGTTTTCCAGGACAAGCAAATTATGCGGCTTCCAAAGCCGGTCAGGTGGCATTGACCAAGTCACTCTCCAAAGAGGTTGCCAGACGTGGCATCACTGTCAATTGTGTCTCTCCGGGCTTCATTGCTACGGATTTTATCGCTGAACTCGAACCGGCATTGACCCAGGCGTACAAGGCACAAGTGCCAATGAAGCGTTTTGGCAAACCGGAAGAAGTCGCGCAGGCGGTGTTGTTTCTTGCTTCAGACGCGGCAGCATACATTACCGGAAGCGTACTGGAAGTTACCGGCGGCTTATAACAGGGAGATATAACGCGTGGACTTTCTGAAATTGCGAGGAAAAAGAATCCTTATTTTCGGGGTTGCCAATCGAAAAAGCGTGGCTTTTCATATCGCCAAAGTGCTGCATGAAGCTGGCGCGGAATTACTCTTTTCAGTATTGAATGAAAAGCACAAAGCAGTAGTGGAAAAAACCTTCCCGGACGCGCCGATATTATTTTGCAACCTCGAAGACGATTTCTCAATGCAACGTTGCGCCCAGACGGTGGGAGAAAAATACTCCCCTCTCCATGGTCTGGTGCATTCGGTCGCTTTTGCCAACTACTCGCAGGGATTAAAACCATTCCATGAAACTGTCCGCAGTGATTTCCTGCAGGCAATGGATATCTCGTGCTTTTCCTTCATTCGATTGGCGGGATTATTTAAACCTTATATGAATCAAAATAGCGCAATACTAACCATTTCTATCTCTACCACAAGAATGGCAGCAGAGAATTACGGCTATATGGCCCCGATCAAAGCGGCCCTTGATTCCAGCGTAGCGTTTTTGGCAAAATCACTGAGTACCGATTCCAATGTCCGGGTCAACGCCGTCGGCGCGTCATTATTGAAAACTTCCGCGTCAGCCGGTATTCCCGGCTACATCAAACCATACCTGTTCGCAGAAAAACTCACCCTCCGCAAACAGGCGCTAACCACCGAAGAAGTGGCCAATACCGCAGTATTTCTGCTCAGTTCACGCGCAAGCGGGATTAACGCACAAACCATAATCGTCGACGCTGGCATGAGTGTCAACTATTTTGACAGTGAAATCATCAATGCTGTAACAGAATAACCCCAATGTAGAAAGTTATATGCGGCGTCTTGCCGTCCCCGCTATTGCGGGGCAAATTCGCATTTTATCCTGCAACTTTTCAAGTTATTTTCAGAGAAGATTTCAACTTTTTTATCCGAATGGCAATGCCTCATTCTTTATTCTACCCGTTATCCGTTCTCGTCGCCGTTTTCCTCAATCGATTCCCCAACTTGATCATTGGACATTCCTTGCTCGATATTGGATATTCAAGTCTCAAGTTCACCAAAATAAAACACGGGAAACAGGGGGAAGGGAATATCTCACACCCCGGCGCTACTTTTTGGACACCACGGAGACCGTCCCTCCACTGGCCTCCGGCCGGTATATCGCCCTCCGTCGTACGGAGCCGCATTTCAGTAGCTTGCGTTCTCCGCTTGCGTTCTCCGAACGCAATCAGCAGAATTCGTTTCATGCGTTCGGAGAACACATACTACTCGGGTGTCGTAGCCTCGAACCCACCCAAAGAGTGAGGCATTACTACAAATGTTTCCACCAGCCATTTCCGGCGGGATGGCTTCGGCGACTGAAGCTTTTCCGACAAGTAGCCGGATTGACGGCGGTGCCTGGCGACTGCCAAGTGCTGATTCATGAACGTAAGTCCATATCTATCAATGGTTAAATAACATTCTCGAAAAGGTTTGAGTACCTCTCTCAAACCTTTTCGAGAATGTTCTATTTACGCTTAATTGCCCGTAGTTTCCGCCGTTTGGAGTGGTAAACCCGACGATATGCTGAATCCGATTTATCAGTGCTTAACGACGATTCAGTATCGGCAGAAACAACTTCCGTAGTCTCGGCGGGTGATGATTTCTGCTGTTCCTTTACCGCCAGGGCAGCGAAAAGAAGACTGCACTCAAACAATAAATAGGTTGGCAGAGACATTAACAGTTGACTGATAATATCCGGCGGCGTTAACAACGCGCTCATCGCTAAAATAACAATCAACACCAGCGGACGTTGTTTTTTGAGCGTCTGAAGTCTGACCATTCCAGCTCTGGCCGTCACGTAAACAACTATCGGGAATTGAAACATTATCCCGAAACCGACAAGCAGCATACCAACTAATCCAACAAAATTACCAATACCGATCGCTGGTTCCAGTACATCATTTTGCAGCTTCAGCGCAAAATGCATCACCGACGGAATAATTACGTAATAACAGAAAAAAACACCAGCAACAAATAAACTCCAACTGGTCAATGCCAACCTGGAAAGCCAGAAACGTTCATGGCGATAAAGACCGGGAGCGGCAAATTTCCATACCTGATACGCGATATACGGCATGCCAAAAAACAACGCAAGAATTAACGATGCCTTCATGCGAACAATGAAAGGTTCCATTGGTGAAAAATACTTGAGGGTAAAACCGTCCGGCGTGCATGATTGTATCAGTATCCGCACCAACGGCTCTGCCAACCAGAATGATAACGGTAGTAAGCACAGCAGACATACACCGATTTTAATAAAAAGAAAACGCAATTCTTCAAGATGGCTAAAAAAACTTTTTTCTTCCACTAAATACACCTTGATGAGTTTTAATTTTCACAACACGCGGATAATGCCAAAAATCACCGGCGCGAGGTACGAGCGTCCAGTGCATCTTTCTTGTTCGCATTCCGTATTCTGTTCACCACGAAGGACACGAAGAGCACGAAGGGGCTTAGAGAACAAAACGCTTGATCCCGGTTCGATAGATCATCGAATTCCATACTTCGTGTCCCTTCGTGTTCTTCGTGGTAAAAGCCGTCCTGTTTCTATCCATCAGGAAACTTTGTCTTCCTTAGAATCGTCATCCGGTGATGCTGCATTTTTTTCAGTGCTTTCGGCGTGGTTCTCCGCTGCGTCCATCATCTCTTCAGTTTCTTTAGAAATTTCATCCTTGGCTTTTTTAAATTCGCGAGACGCTTTACCTAATGCCTTGGCGATTTCCGGAATACGCTTGGCTCCGAAAAAAATCAACACTACCAGAAAGATCAGTAGAATTTCCTGCCAACCCAGTCCCATGATTCAGTCCCTTTATTTACAGATATTACAAATTCTAAACGACGACTACGCATTGCTTTATCATAAACTGCTCGTGCACCCCTGAAAATTGCATCCGGCTGGATCTGGTAAAAAGTATAACCCCGGTGATTGAAGTTTGCAAAAAAAAATCAACCAGTGTTGCAATTTTTGCCGGGGTCATATATTTTTGGCTTATCAAAGCGGCGACTTGGCTGGCGATGCTAAGGAACTTCGAGAAATCCGTCTGATGTGAGCTTGTCGCATATTGAGACAGTGTTTTTTGAATAAAAACCAAAAACCGGAGAACTAATCATGAAGCGTCGGGAGTTTTTAAAGACAACAGTGGCTGCCGGTATCGCCGGCGCTGCTTTCGGCCCACTGCTTAAAGCATCAAATAAAATAAGGGCTAACGCAACCCGTCCGGATCTGGTGGCGGTGCTCGGAGGGAAGCCGGTTGAGATGTTCGAAGCCGGTATTAAAGAGCTGGGCGGCATGGCCAGCTTTGTCAAATCCGGACAAACCGTAGTGGTTAAACCCAATATGGCATGGGCTCGCACTCCGGAATACGCGGCAACTACCACCCCGGAACTGGTTGCGGCAGTTGTAACAGCGTGCTACCGGGCGGGAGCAAGGGTAGTTTATGTTTTTGATCATACCTGCAACGCCTGGAAACAATGTTATGAACTCAGCCGCATCGCCGCAGCGGCTGAAAAAGCGAACGCTAAAGTAATGCCCGCCAATTCCAGAACCGACTACCGCAAAGTCAGTGTTCCCAAAGGAAAAACCCTGACAGAAGCCGAATGTCACCGCCTGGTGCTCGAATCTGATGTATTGATAAATGTGCCGATCCTGAAAAACCACGGCGGTGCCATCATAACTTCAGCAATGAAAAATCTGCTGGGAACCGTGTGGGATCGCCGCTATTTTCACCGGAACGGCTTGCAGCAGTGCATTGCCGACTGGGTTAGTTTTCGCAAACCGGACTTGAATATTATTGACGCCTATCATGTTATGATGAAAAATGGTCCACGTGGTCGGAGCCTGGACGATTTGGCAGTAAAGCAAATGCAATTGCTGTCCACCGATATTGTGGCAGCGGATGTGGCCGCAGCCAAAATTATGGGGTTCAGCCCGAGCCGGGTGCCTCACCTGAAAATGGGCGAAGAGCTGGGGCTGGGAGTCATGGACCTGGATAAGTTGAATATTAAACGAGTCAATTGCAAAACTTCGCGTGAACCGCGTTGAGAGCGCAGGAGCCGTTATAAAAAAACGAGACAAAATTTTCGACATCAAACTGTTGCGTCCGTTACGAATCCTGCTGGGGATTATCTGCGGCACTATGTTTGTTGGCCTGTTTATCGATATGGTATCGCCCTCCCCGCTTGTTGATATCCAACTGGGACCGGCCTTACTCAGTCTCCGTACCGACCGCGTAATTGCCGGATCGGCTCTCTTCATCGTCGTTGCTTTACTCCTGATCACCTGGTTTTTCGGACGTATCTACTGCTCAACGCTTTGCCCATTGGGAGTGTTGCAGGATGCAACTATGTGGCTGGCGCGTCGCCGACAGTTCAAACCACAGCGCAATCAATGGCGCTTACGTTATTTATTGTTGCTGGGCGTGGTAGTAACCGGCGCGGCAGGGTTAATTATCCCTCTGGGACTGCTGGAACCCTACTCTTTTGCCGGCAGAATTCTCAACAACCTACTCGTCCCAATCAGCGATTGGTTCAACAATTTCATCTATCAGTCAAGTGAAGGGCGTTGGCTTGAACCAGTAAAATCAGCACCTTTTGCCACTTCCGCGCTGGTTATCACTCTAATCGGTTTTTTATTACTGATATGGAGCGCCGCGAGTCGGGGACGTCTATTCTGCAACACGCTTTGTCCGCTTGGCACATTGCTGGGAATAATTGCTCGTTTTTCACGTTACCGCCTCAATATAGCCGCTGATTCCTGCACTTCCTGTCGCGCGTGCGCCGTAGTCTGTAAAGCAGGCTGCATTGATTTGGACAATAAATTCATTGATTCGGAACGCTGTGTTATGTGTTTTAATTGTATCAACGCGTGCAAATTCTCCGCCATTGGTATTCAATCGCATAAAGGAGTTGCACAACTTGAAAACCCGCAAAAAACAAATGGCTCGCGACGCCGCTTTCTGGCAGAAGCTGGCATAGTCGGGATAGGTTCGCTGGCAGTGCCGCCACTGCTACGCCAACTGGCAAGTTCACAAAATCAGCTGCCCGTCATGCCGCCCGGAGCATCATCTCTAAACAATTTTACCTCGCGTTGCACCGCGTGTCACCTCTGCGTTAAAAGTTGTCCATCAAAAGTACTGAAGCCGGCACTGCTTGCCTACGGGCCGGGCGGCATCATGATGCCACAAGTGGATTACAACCACGGCATGTGTGAATACAGCTGCACTACTTGTTCCAATGTCTGTCCCACCGGTGCGTTAACCCCACTCAAATTGCGGGAAAAACAAACGGTACGCATCGGCATGGTAACTTATTATCGGGAACGCTGCATAATCGTCACTAATGGCACCTACTGCGGAGCTTGCGCTGAACATTGTCCAACGGGTGCTATTGAAATGGTGCCGTGGAAGGACGGATTAACTTTGCCACGCGTTAATCCGGAAGTATGTATTGGCTGTGGAGGTTGTGAATATATTTGTCCGGTTCAACCTAAAAAAGCGGTTATTGTCAGTGGAGTAAAACATCAGGATAACGCGCGTCGCCCACAAACAACCAAACTTCCCCCATCCGAAAAAGCGCACTTCCCATTTTAATCCGCTTTTACAGTTGCTATTTGGGTTTTTCAATGTACCTTCCACCATCACCCTTCCGGGTTGGTCTTATCTTTGTAACATATTTATCAATAGAATATTATGGCAACGGTGAAAAGTCTGATACAGGAAAACGATTTCATTGTCAGAAAACTGCTTGAACTGGCATACGACGGTATTGTGGTGGTGGATGCCGCCGGCATCATTACCTTGATCAGCAAGGCTTACGCCGATTTTCTCGGCATCACGGAACGCGACGCTATCGGACACCAGGTCAATGATGTTATCGAGAATACCCGACTGCCGCAGGTGATGAAGACCGGCAAGGCGGAAACAGCGCAGCTACAGTTGATTAAAGGTTCCTATATGGTTGCCTCTCGCTATCCTCTGATCAAAGATGGACAAGTGGTGGGCGCCATCGGCAAAGTAATGTTCAGAAACATCCACGAACTGAATGTGTTGCATGAACGCATCAGCATGCTGCAGCGGCAACTGGAGCACCTTCAAGATGACAACCGCGGCCCGGCCCGGGCTAAATACTCATTTCACAACATTGTCGGTGAAAGTGATAAACTGTTGCTCGCAAAAACCATGGCGGAAAAAGGGGCATTGACCGATTCAAGCATTTTGCTGCTCGGTGAAAGTGGCACCGGTAAGGAGTTGTTCGCACACGCCATCCATCAGGGAAGCTGCCGCGCCATCAAACCCTTTATCAAAGTCAATTGCGCCGCTATTCCCCATGAATTACTGGAATCGGAGTTGTTCGGCTACGAGGCTGGCGCGTTTACCGGCGCGTCCAAGGACGGTAAGACCGGTAAATTCGAAGCCGCCGATGGCGGAACGGTTTTTCTGGATGAAATCGGCGACATGCCGCTGAGTATGCAGGCCAAGTTGCTCCGGGTGTTGCAGGAGAGGGAAATCGAGAAAATCGGCGCGCCTTATCCGGTGGCGGTGGATGTGAGAATTATCGCCGCCACCAACAGAAATCTGGAAGAGTTGACGACGCTGGGCAAATTCAGAGCCGATCTGTTTTATCGTCTCAACGTATTCGGTATCATAATCCCATCGCTTCATGAACGTCCCGAAGATATTACGGCGCTGATTCCCTGTCTGCTAAATAAAATCTGCGATCGAATGGGACGGTACGTCGAAAGTATTTCCCCCGATGCCATACGAGCATTGCATGAATACGACTGGCCGGGCAATATCCGTGAACTGGAAAACACCCTTGAGCGCGCCATCAACCTGATGGGCAGGGCTCGTGTTATTGAAGAAAAGCATCTGCCGGAAAAAATCGGCGGACAAGCGCCAACCATCGATATTCCACCACTACAGACCACGCTCGAACAACACGAGAAGGCAGCCATCGAAAAGGCGCTCTTCCACGCCAAAGGCAATAAAGCAAAAGCCGCGCGCCTGCTACACATCAGCCGCTCCAATCTCTACGAACGCATGACCAGATTAAAACAGACTTTGCCCGCAGACTGAATCCAGAAGAATTTCTATCCACAAATATTTTTGCAGAAATCAGCGCAAAACGTCTGAACATGTATCATAAAGAAAACATGTTTTGGTGTAAATTCTCCAATATGTATTGTATTAAATACGCATTTTTTTCACAATGCTCGCATTGTGTATTTAATTAACTACACTTTTTCGCAAAATTAAGGTTTTTTTTCATTATCCTAATAAAAATTTACTGGCGCACTCGCCTTATCTTGTCATCCGAGCAGGCTTTCCCGATCTGGCATGTATAATGCTGATCAAAGAACCGACTCAAATTAGAACATTGATAAGTATTCACTTGCGTCAACAAAACACGGAAACAGAATTCATCATGGGCAAAATAAATATTATTGGGGCGGCAGAGGCGGCGGCGCTGGTACCGAACGGCGCAACCATCGTCACCGGCGGTTTTGTGGGTTGCACGCATCCGGAGTTGCTGACTGCAGCAGTGGAAAAGCATTTTCTTGAAACCGGCAAGCCGTCGGGATTGACGTTGGTTTACGCGGCCGGGCAAGGCGACGGCAAAAATCGCGGACTCAACCACTTTGGGCACGACGGCATGTTGAAGCGGGTGATTGGGGGACACTGGAATCTGGCACCGGCGATGGGACGTCTGGCGCTGGAAAACAAGATCGAGGCCTATAACTTTCCCCAGGGGGTCATCAGTCAACTGTTCCGCGAAATTGCGTCGGGTACGCCCGGACGCATCACTCATGTTGGGCTGAAGACATTTGTCGACCCGCGAAACGGCGGCGGCAAGCTGAATGCCCGCACCGTCGAAGACCTGGTAGAACTTGTCGAGTTGAACGGTAAAGAGTGGTTGTTCTACAAGACATTTTCGCTTGATATCGGGTTGCTTAGTGGAACTTCGAGTGACTCCTTCGGCAATATTTCCTTCGAGAACGAGGTTATTTCCGCCGAAGCATTGTCAATTGCCATTGCCGTAAGAAACTGCGGCGGCAAGGTAATTGTTCAGGTGGAGCGTCTGGTTGAAGATTATTCGAGAGACCCCAAGAGCATCCAGATTCCCGGCATTTTCGTGGATGCGGTGGTAGTTGCGAAACCGGGCGAACACATGCAGACGTTCGCGGAAATTTTCAATCCCAAATATACTTGTCAGGGAGATATTGCCACGTTGAATCTGCCGCGCATGGACAAAGGGCCGCGCCGCTGCATCGCCAGGCGGGCGTTGGCGGAAATATTGTCCGGCGATATCGTCAATCTGGGCATTGGGTTACCGGAAGGAATTGCTCAAGTCGCTAAGGAAGAAGGCAAGCTTGCGGATATGACCTTTACCGTGGAAGCGGGGCCAATCGGCGGAATTCCGTCGTCGGGACTTAGTTTCGGCGCCTCAACCTTTCCCGATGCCATTATTGATCAACCCTACATGTTTGATTTCTACGACGGCGGTGGTCTGGATGTTGCTTTCCTCGGACTGGCCGAAGCGGATCGGCAGGGAAATGTCAACGTCAGCAAATTTTCGGGACGGATCGCCGGCATTGGCGGTTTTATGAATATTACACAGAACGCGGCGAAGGTTATTTTTACCGGCACCTTCACGGCCGGGGGATTGGAAACGGACTTTGTGGATGGTAAACTATGCATCACCAACGAGGGACGTTTCGATAAGTTCGTCGATGCCGTCGAACACGTCACTTTCAGCGGCGCCTACGCCCGGGAAAAACATCAACCGGTTCTTTTCATTACAGAGAGGGCGGTGTTCCAACTGGTAGACGACGGGCTTGAACTGATGGAAATCGCGCCCGGCATTGATATTGAACGGGATATTCTGCAACACATGGCATTTCAACCGCGCATCAACCACAATCTGCGAATAATGCCGTCGGCGATATTTTCCTGAGTCTGAGTCAGAGCAACAACGTATTACAGCAACTCCGTACAGCGAAACGCGGTTTTTACGCGCCTTAAATGGTGCATGGGGACGCAGTCGCGCAGGAGCACGACCCTCCGGGGGGAGCGGCAACTTGCCGTAGCGATTTCATACGACGGAGTGTGATATACCGGCCATAGGTCGGTGGAGGGCTGTCCTCCGTGGCAGCCTGGGAAAAAATAGGTAGCGACTGAGCGCGATCCTCCACGAACTTCGACGATAACGATAGCGAGTATCCAATCAAATTATACTTTGATGCTGTATTGTTCGGCGACAACGTATGAATTACGAGAACAAGGCGAAGATGAAAACTGCTGGAATTTTACTTGACAAACTATAATCCTTAACTCGGGAGAAACCATGAAACACGTAGTAGTAGGTGATGCAACAAGAACCCCAATCGGCAGCTTGAATGGCAGTCTGGCTTCAGTTTCAGCAGTCAAACTTGGCAAGGTTGCCGCAGCGGCAGCGCTGAAACGTGCGGAAATAACGCCAGAACGGATCGATGAGGTTATTTTCGGCAATGTGTTGCAGGCCGGACTAGGACAAAATCCCGCCAGGCAAATTGCCATCGGTTGCAACGTGCCGGTCGAAGCACCTGCCGTCACCGTCAATCAGGTGTGCGGTTCAGGCATGAAAGCAGTAGAATTGGCGTTGCGCTCGATATTGCTCGGCGAGGCATCGATTGTTCTGGCTGGCGGCATCGAGAGCATGAGCGGCGCCCCCTACCTGCTACCGACAATGCGACACGGTGCCGGCTACGGCCGGACAGCAGCATTGGATAGCGTCGAAAATGATGGGCTGACCGATGTTTTCGGACAATATCATATGGGAATCACTGCCGAAAATATTGCTGAAAAATACGCGATCTCACGTGAAGCACAGGATTGCTTCGCGGCGGAAAGCCAGCGGCGTTGCGCGGCGGCTGTTGCTGGTAAACTTTTTGCCGATGAAATCGTTCCGGTTAGCGTGAAGCAACGCAAAAAGGAAATCGTGGTCGATCACGATGAACATCCCCGTTCGGACACCACAGTCGAGATTCTCGCCAAATTGCGTCCCGCCTTCAAGCCGGACGGTACAGTGACTGCCGGTAACGCCTCTGGAATTAATGACGGCGCAGCCGCGTTAATAGTTGCTGACGCATCGCAGATGGCAGACCAGACATCATACGTACGGCTTCGCGATGCCGTTTGCGTTGGTTGCGATCCAGCATTGATGGGCATGGGGCCGGTTTATGCCGTGAACAGATTGTTGCAACGACAGGGCATGCGGAGTGGAGATATTGATCTTTGGGAGTTGAACGAGGCATTCGCCGTGCAATCGCTGGCGGTAATCGAAGAGTTACAATTGGACCCCGCCAGAGTGAATGTCAATGGCGGCGCGATTGCCCTGGGACACCCCATCGGTGCCAGCGGCGCGCGAATTATCGTTACCCTGCTCCATCAGATGAAGCGCCGCAACGCGGCGCTGGGTGTGGCCTCTTTATGCGTTGGTGGTGGCATGGGCGTGGCGGTTTTACTGGAAAATATTTAGGAGGCAATTCCGCCTCGTAGGAGAAAACACATGAACAAGGAAATTATTGCAGTGGCGGGCACCGGCACCATGGGTGGTGGAATTGCCCAGATGTTTGCGGAAAACGGCTTTAAAACACGAGTTTGGGATGTCAATCCTACCTTTACGGCCAAAGGCGTTGAAAATATCCGGAAGCGATTAAGTAAAAGTGTGGAAAAGGGCAAAATAGCGGCAACTGATGCTGAAACGGTTATGTCCAGAATTATTCCGACGGACAGCCTTGGCGCATTTGCCGATGCCGACCTGGTAATCGAAGCCATTATCGAAAACGAGAATGCCAAGTTTAAACTCTACCGTCAACTCGAAGCGGTTATCCGTTCAACTGCCATTATCGGCACCAACACCAGTTCACTGAGCGTTACCGGGTTGTCGCGCCAGCTGGGCAGTCCTGAACGTTTTTTAGGGTTACACTTTTTCAATCCGCCAACCAAGCTTAAACTGGTTGAGGTCATTACCACGTCCGCGTTAAAACCGGAAGTTTTGCCAACCGTTAACGCCCTGTTGACCAGATGCGGCAAACAGCCGGTAACCGTCAAGGACGCGCCCGGGTTCATTGTCAACCGTCTGCTGCTGCCGTTTATCAACGAGGCTGCCAAACTTGTTGATGCGGGAGTCGCCTGTCCAGCGGATATCGATACTGCCATGCGTTTGGGAACACTGCATCCAGCTGGCCCGTTGCAGGTGGCAGATTTGATCGGACTGGACATTTGCCGGGATATTCTCGAAAAACTGGCCAATGCCCTGGCGGACCCGCACTACCGCCCGGCAAAATCAATCGTCGATCTGGTTGATGCCGGGAAGCTCGGCAGGAAATCAGGACAAGGCTTCTACAACTATTCATCATGAAAAAAAACAGTTAAAAATGCAAAATCAGTGCCGAACCAAAAGGCTATTTTGTTCAGACGCTAATAAAAAACAAAGAAATTAACCATATTGGACGTGTATAATGAATATTAAAGGAAAACATTGTGTGGTTACCGGCGCGGGACGCGGACTCGGCAGACAAATCGCGCTTGGTCTGGCTGAACAAGGCGCAATTGTCCATGCCTGCGATGTCAATAACGATGCCATTGCCGGTCTGAAAAAGAACACCCCCTTCCCCAACATGACCCTTCATGCCTGCGACGTAACCAACGAGGGTGAGGTTCAGTCCTTCTTTGCCGGACTTCCGGCCATTGATATTCTGGTCAATAACGCCGGGATTACCCGTGACGCGTTGATGATTAAAGTAAAAGACGGAGTTGTTGCAACAATGCCCCTGGATGATTTCGAAAAAGTTGTACGCGTCAATCTGGTTGGGGTTTTTCTTTGCGGACGCGCCGCCGCCGCCAGAATGGCTGTTGCCAACGGCGGTGTGATCATCAATATCTCATCGGTATCCAGAAGCGGCAATTTCGGACAAACCAACTATTCTGCTGCCAAGGCCGGAGTCGATGCCATGACTGTTACCTGGAGCAAGGAACTGGCAAGATATAAAATCCGTTGCGCGGCAATTGCCCCCGGGTATCTGGCAACTGAAATGACTGCCACTATCAAACCTGAAGTTCTGGAAAAAATCACCGCCCAAGTGCCGATGCGGCGTCTTGGCGATATGCGGGAAATTTCTGAGACCGTTAGTTTTATCATCAGGAACGACTTCGTCAACGGTAAAATCCTGGAAATCGATGGAGGCCTACGTATCTAGACCGTGCGCGGAAAAGTTTAAATCTGTTTATAATTTTATTTTGCGCAGGCAAAATAAAATGAAGAGTGAGTCTCCAAACGACCTTTCGTGGAAAGAACCATGTACGATTCGCTTTTCCATAGTTCCTCTGGAATTATTTGTTCCCCCTTTAAAACCGAGCAGGCAGACATCGGCAACTCCAAACTCAAAGCCCGACTTTAATCCCTCTGTCGAAAAATAGCCATCCGCTGTGGAGATAAACGTAGGCATAACTTTGGTAAGGAAAAAGCAGAGCTTTTTTCGCTTATTCCCACCTTTCTTTTCTAGTGGCCATTCGCCAGTTTCAAGGTAAGAAAATGGTCGGGATGAGAGGATTCGAACCTCCGACCTTTTGACCCCCAGTCAAACGCGCTAACCAAACTGCGCTACATCCCGAAACAGTAGATTTTAAAGACACCGTTTATTATGCGTGAAAAACTCAACTTTTCAAGTTGAATTCCCGAAAAATTTCACTTGTATACGCTTACTTATGAGGTAAATTATTATTCGCTTTTCGCGGGCGTAGCAAAATGGTTATGCTCCAGCTTCCCAAGCTGGCCACGCCGGTTCGATTCCGGTCGCCCGCTCCATCTATTTTTCCCGTTCATGCCCCGATCAATATCCATACCATGCAGCATTTTAGATAAAAGTTCCCTGTTGGTTCGGGGTCAATACTACACAGCCTGGTGTTCTGTAAAGCACTAATCGTTCCTCCTCGGGTGTCGCAGCCTCGACCCAACCCAAAGAGTGAGCGATTACCGATGAAATCAAAATTATAACAAATGAATTTGCAATAACCGGCGCAAAGAGCCTAATAAACTACTAGTTGGCATGTTTTAGAAGAGCAGTAAATGCCAATGCAATGAGTTGCAATGTCCATTCCACGTCGGCAGCAGCACGATGTGCCTGCATATTTTCGACGACATCGTCGTCAAGTTGAAAAGTTCGGCGCAAATTCTGCAGGCTGTAGCTGGGCAGTCCTTTGTAAACCTGCCGCATTAATTTGAGTGAGTCCATTGTTTTACCCCGCCACAAGGGCATGCCGTTACGCGCCAGACTTTCCTGAAGGAATCCCAGATCAAATCGTGCGTTATGAGCCACCAATGTGGAACCTGAAACCAGTTCCATAAACTCGAAAGCAACTTCCCGGAATCGAGAAGCGTTGGCGACCATATCGTTGGTAATATGATGAACACAGGAAACTGACAGGGGAATGTCACATCCCGGATTAACCAACGACTGGAATCGTGTTATCTCTCCGTTACATTCAACGCGTATCGCCGCGATTTCCACAATCCGGTCATACACCGGACTCATCCCGGTTGTTTCTACGTCAAACACCGTGAATGGTCCCAACCCATGCCAATTTTCAGGTTTAGTTTTCATACAACGTTATTAAATTGAGAAAAAAAAATGCCCGAAAAACCGAAGAGTGATCTTGGGTATTTTCGGGCATAACAGAGTCAACTAGCGAGCGTAGAACTCAATCACACTCATAATTGAAACATCAACCGGAATTTCTCCGATTTCGGGAACCCGAATCAATGTTATTTTGACATTTTCCATATCTACTTCGAGATACGGAGGAATGGTAACATTGCCTTTTTTCGCAATTTCCGCGACCGAAGGTGACTTTTCCGGATTGATGGAAATCACCTGCTCCGGTTTTACCATATAGGAAGAACGATCAATACGTTTACCATCAACCAAAACATGTCCATGATTGACAAATTGCTTAGCGGCAAAAATAGATGGAGCAAAGCCGGAACGGAAAATTAACGCGTCGAGCCGCTGTTCCAGATAACGAAACAACTTTTCGTGCGCAAGCCCCTGTCCTTTTTTTGCATTTCGGTAAGCGATGTGAAGCTGTTTTTCTGAAATCGCATAATGTCCGCGTAATTTCTGTTTTTCAAGAAGTAACTCACCATAGGTAGATAACTTACTTCTGCGTCCTTTGCCGTGTTGACCGGCGGGGTAAGGACGTTTAACACTTGGACATTTCGGGCTGTTCCAGATACAATGGCCGACCCGCCGACAAAGTTTGTGTTTAGCCTGACTTGCTTTAGCCATATCCCTTTCCTTTTATAGTTATAGGTTTACATATTTCCGGCTTCAGGTGTCAAGCCTCATTAAAATCTGGGGCCTGAAACCGGGATTGATAAAAACAAAGCATTAATTTAGCGGTACTGTTGGCATTTTCAATAGTTCAATATAGATTTCTTTCAAAACTCGCAGTAAAACAGTAATCGCTCACTCTTTGGGTGGGGTCAAGGCTACGACACCCGAGCGAGGCTGTGTAGTATTGACCCCGAACCAAAGGAAAAAGTGAGGGGTTACGTAAAACAATGGAACAAGATAATGTTGAAGAAACCCTCATCCCTTAACGAGAAATCTCGC
>JAGYNC010000309.1 GCA_018400135.1 Victivallaceae bacterium | reverse complement strand
GCAGCATTACCGCGTCTTGGCCTTTGGCGTGGCATCGCTGGTCTACATTGACTGTGAAATTCTTAATCAGCGCTCCCATGTTTCGTCTTGCCCTGATGTCGGTGGATGCGCTTTCATCTTCGATCATAAGGTGCTCGCCCGCGAACAGGTCGGAATTGAATTGCGAGTTGCCGGACATGAACTGATAGGGCCTTTGCGAACGGCCGCCCAGAATAGGTGTCATTATCTCCCGTTGTATGAACGACTTGAAACAGTCTTTCGGCCCGACGATTGCCATAGCCTGTCCCGGCATAAGGTGTCCGGCCGCCAATGCTTCATATCCGACTTTGAGCCAACCGTGCAGATATACCAATTCATCCGGCGTGAATATGGATGTAAGCATGTGTCGTATCGTCGACCACTCGCCTGGTTCCGGTTGAATTATTTTCGGCGAGTTCGTTACCAGGAACCGGACTCCGTTTTCTTCATAGAATCCGAGACAACGACCCGCGAGAGGGCCGATATATTCCACATCTTTATATTCTTCCAGATCGACAAGGAACTGATCTACTTCCGACAGCTGTTCTTCTTCCATACACTTGGCGCAATATCCCTTGTTTTTGAGAAACCTTTTGAACTGGTTTGCCGAGCGGTCTATGTATCTGCCCATTTTATTCAGCGCGACATATTGTTTTGTTTTTGTCGCGTAATAATATCCGTCCAATCTTTTAGGCGCGTCGACTTCAATTGCATTTCCTCTTTCAGCTTGTATCTCGTTTGCGTTTTTATCTCTCGTGTTTGGTTTTTCATCTGGATCCGCATATTCGGCATCATCGATAATTTTCTGCAACTTGTCCGCAAGCGCGTCGAAATCCATAGTATCGTGGTCTTCAATCCAGTCCGCTATATCCGATTTTTCCGGCATGTCGCTAAACTTTATGATCTTGACGGTTTTCGGCTTGACCAGTTTCGCGACTTGACGGGCGTAGATCATTCCCGCGTCGTCATTGTCCGCCAATATCACGATTTCCCGGCCTTCAATCGTATTCCAGTCGGTTATTTCTGGCGACCTGTATCCATGAGATGATGTAGTGCAATTTGTCAAACCCATCTCCGCCGCCGCGTCTGCGCATTTTTCACCCTCGAATATATAGACGATTCCTTCATTCGATATTTCGGGGAGGCGATAGACAGGCCATTTACCCGCCGGATCGCCGCTCTTCCAACCGTCTTTTTCCTTGTGGATCGGACGGTAAACTTTGCCGGATGAAGAGTCGAAACGGATGACGCGAGCCACCAATTCGCTATCTTTATTTCGGTAATCGTGTTTCAGCGTTATCTTTGCGTCTTCATATCTCTCGTCTTGTTTGACGCTCCAAAGCTGTGCCTTTGCGGCCCGATCGGGCGTGGGGTGAAGTTTAGGGCCGTCTTGTTTTTTATTGGACGGCGTGGGAACATCTTCTATGCCCGCTATTTTCGCCAGCCTTGCCAAAGCCGTTTGGAAGTCCACGCCCGCCAGAAGCATTTCAAGTTTGAAAACATCGCCGGACTCGCCGCATTTACTACCATAACATTTAAAACCTTTGTCGTCATGACACAAGCCGAACGATGGATTTTTGTCTTCATGTCCGGGCAACGGGCACGAAATATCACGGCCTTGATAGTCGATACCATGCTGGAATAAAACTTGTTTGCAATCTACTCTTGCTTTTACTTCTTCTTTGTCAATACTCATAATCCAACTCTCCGTTGTTGTCTCCGATCAATAAACCCCACCCGAAAGACGCTCGGAGTTGCGCCCTTGTCGGCTGTACTTGCCTATCGGGTGGAAGATTGTTCATGTTTATAATCCCGGACAGCGGGGCTTCATCCCTTGCCTGTCCCAATGTAAATTAGCGGCATCATCCATTGCC
This sequence comes from Victivallaceae bacterium, assembly GCA_018400135.1. Taxonomy (GTDB): domain Bacteria; phylum Verrucomicrobiota; class Lentisphaeria; order Victivallales; family Victivallaceae; genus M55B135. The sequence goes on along the minus strand of JAGYNC010000309.1, from coordinate 572 downwards.
TGAGCGGTTTCATAAAATCGCCAATCTTTCATTTCTTCCAGATGAAATGTTTTACAACTGGCGGGACTTCCTAAAACCCAATCATATAGCTGTGCTAAAAAGGTGTTATCATTGATAGCTTTAATGATTTTGCCTTGATAACCCAAATCTCCATCATGGCAGGAATGAAAAAACAATCCTACCATAGTTGATTTTTCGCTTTGAGCCTCCGCTAAGCCTTTGTAATATCCATGTCCCCATTGTTTACTCATTTTTTAGCCTCCAATAGAAAGGCCCCGGAAACACGGGGAAAACATGGAAAGCGAGGAGCGATCCAGACCGTGTTCCGGGGCCAAATTGATATTGAATACTGCCACGATGTTTTCCATTCGCATTCATGTCCCTCACCATGCACTATTGCATCCTCGCAGTCTTGTATATATTCGGCAAATAATTGTATATTTTCGTCATAATCAATACTCCGGCCATTCCCAGCCTCCGCAACATTTGCAGGGGCGCAATTTCCCTTTTTCTCCGTAAATAGCTAGCACTCGGCATCTTACACACATTAGGTTAGTTGTCGTTTCCGCATA
>JAGYNC010000308.1 GCA_018400135.1 Victivallaceae bacterium | reverse complement strand
CCATAAGCCATAAGAATCGCTTACCGAAATCATCCGCGATCAATGTCTGAAACGAGGTCGGTGAGATTAGCGCCATCGCCGGATCAGAGGAAATCAGATTTTGTACCTGACTGCCAATTGTCGCCTCGTCAGGTAGGAAAATCAGTGTCGCGTAGCCGTTCGGACAAGGGTGGATGAGACGAGCAGAGAGCAGATCGACCACCTTCGGCTTGCGTTTCAACGCTAGTTTGGCTCCCTGCCGGAGGTTGGCAAAAAACGGCACGTAAAAATTTTCCGACAGCCCGGCACGTTTTGCGGCAGCGCCCCAGTCGGCTTCCAGCGAGGTCATTTGTCCGCTCTCGATCACTTGCTGCCAGGATGTCAGATTTGCCAGCCGCTGTCGTTTCGGTGGAAAAACATCGGTCAGGGAAAACCCGCAATCAGCAAGTCCGGGCAGGGCGCGGATACGCTTGGTCGTTTCTGCTGTTTTGGAAGCAAGCCGGACACGATCAGGTTGAATAATCAGCAACATTGCCGGAGGCGGGGCGGTACGCCAGTTGGCGGCAAACTCCCGTTCCGCCGCTTTTACCGTTTCGGGTGAACCGTCAAAAGCCTCGATATCAAAAGTGATTTCCGTTTTCAGCAACAGTAGTACACCACCAATCAGCATGATCGTCCAAATCAGCAGCGCCGGTCTCGCGTAATTCCGGAGCCGCCGCAAAACTTTGGATGGTTTCAGCGTGGTGCTATCGGCAGGAATAGCCGCAGGCAGAAAAAAATAAAACAACGCCAGACTGCAAAGCAGGGTTATTCCGGCAAAAAAGCCCAGTTGCCGGTAAGCGGGAATGTTGGTGAGCATTAACAGAAAAAAAACTCCGCTTGAAGTCGCCACGCTGCTCAGTAGCGGTATCCCGATGCGACCGATGCGCCGCAATCCCATTTTGCCGTGTCGCGCGGCGTAAATATGGATGCCCTGATCAACCGCCAACCCGATAATGCCGCCGCCCATGCCGATCGCAAACCATAACAACGGCGAAAAGCAGAGTGTCATAGTCCCGATTACCAGTACCGAGGCGGCGAGAGGAAACAGCGGAATCCAGAAAGTATGCCAGCGTCCCCGATAAACTGTTAAAAAAAGCACCAGCAGAAAGATTATCGAAAAGATACTGACCCGAATAACATCCCGTTTCAATACGTGTTCATTGGCCACGGTATGGATGTGCGAGGCAATTAGAGTAAATTTTGCCGCTGATGGGAATTTTCGCAACTCATTCTGTAGTTGCCGCAGTAGAACGCGACTCTTTGCTCCGTCGGCACACGAGACATCTACTTTTAGTATCAGCATTGCCCGTCTGCCGTCACGGGAAATCATGAGGTCGGAACGTGGCGCATACGCCAGGCCGGACAACTCCTGAAAACTATTCAATCGCGACAACCACCGTCCGCCGAGACCAAGCGGGTCGCGACGCAACCGTTCCACCGCGCCAGGCGAAGGCAACAGCAACTGACGGTACACTTGAGTTGTGATTTTTTCGGGAGAGGCGTCTTCAAGAACCGTAGCTGGATACAGCATCGGGAAAAAAAGTCCGTTGTCGGTGTCCATTGCGGCCAGTAGATCGGCGCCAACGCGATAATGAACCTGTCGCACTCCCGGCACAGCCGCCAGTTTCTCCGCCAGCATCGTAACTTCGGCAGGGACTACCGCGTTATCACCAAAATCCGCATCCAAAACCAGCTGGTTATCCAACCCGCTTTGACGCAGCATGCTGAACGCGTGTCCGGCTTTTGAATCATTGGCAAAGAAATGGGCAACATCATTGCTGTAATTTCCGTTGAACACGATTAAGGTCAGTGCTGTCAGTAACATCACCAACAGCGCTGCCAGTAAGCCTCGCCGCCGCTTGACTGCCGCCAGCAGCATTCGCGTTAAATGTTTTTCGATGGAGGGGGTATTTGCCATTTTGTCTCCGCGATGACTTCGTTTCGCTTGATATTACGGAATTCGATCCGAATCTCATCGCCGCTTTTCTCTTCTAGTATTAGCTTTTGAATGTCTTTGTAGTTTTGGTCAAATTCGAGTTCAACCGCAGTGACATAGGTCTTAAAAAAATCATCTTTCGGCATCAGACGCAACCGTTGTGAACCTGCCACCTCAATATCGTAATGGCGTTCAATCTCTGCGATATCCGCCGTCAGCCAACTGATGAAATTATTATAAACCAGTTTTAGCCAGGGTATTTTTTTTGCTGAAACGGTCAGTATTTTTCCGGTATCGGCATCCCATTGGGTAATCCCGGAGGTGGAGATAATACACAAGTAATGCAACGGGTCGCGAACGTGCCAGGCCATCCGGCCACCTTTTTCGACGGCAAAATCACCGGTAGTAGTAATCTCCACTGACAGTTTCTTCAGGTGTCGCGTCTGCACAAAATCAGCCTGGACGGTGGTGGTAGCGGCAAAGCGTTCGACCAGGCGGCGTTTGAACCAGGCCACATCCGGAAGTGTTTCGGCCGCGCCGCAGATTAGGGTCAGAA
>JAGYNC010000307.1 GCA_018400135.1 Victivallaceae bacterium | reverse complement strand
ATAGACTATGGGCAAAAGAAGCAGAAAAAAGAATTAAAGAGTGCCATTGTCTATTATGAGGATTGCCGGGAAGGTCTTGGAACTGAATTTTTAGAAGAAGTTTACTCGGCTATCCAAAGAATTTTAACTTTTCCCAATGCTTGGACTATGCTCTCTTTGAATTCCAGGCGGGGTCTTGCAAATCGCTTTTCCTATGGGATCATTTATCAAATCCTGGACGATGATTGTGTGCGAATTATTGCAGTCATGCAACGGTGGTTTCCAGCGCCTTGTATGACGCGGCTGGTCTGTTGACGCTGTCGGGTGTTTCGGCCAGAGTCCCCAACTCAATCCACCCATCGTTATTGACCGCTTTGAGTATCGTTGAATTTATGCGCGTCGATGGAGGTTCCAAGCAGAAGTTCGACATCCTGTCCGGACAGAAAATCCTCAAGCCGATATAGTGGCGATCTTCCTGAAAGAGTGTCCCGCACCATCGCCTGAACCATGAGTCCCGGACTGACATCCATTTTTGACGGCACAAGCGCGTCGCTCAACTCCACCAATTCGAAGCGGCGGCAATACGCGGCGGGCAACGGCAGAAAACCATGAGCATACGATTCGGCTCCCTCAAGCGCCTCAAGTTCCGGAAGCAGTTCATTCAACTTTTTCATATGTCCTCGCTTTTATCAGTTCCAGATTCACTCGCATGATTTTGTCGATAATTTCCAGCGCTCTCTGGTGCTGGCTTACACCATAACGAAATAAAAAAAGTGGAATTTTTTGAGTATGATTTGACGAACGGTGCCGCGATCAGATGCTGGTCGCTCAATAATTGCAAAAAAAAGGAACTAAAAAAGGTGGGGGAAGTGGGCTGTCGTCATCAAGTAATGAGATTATGAAAAAGAAACTCAATAGTATTCGGTGAAGACGTGATGAAGGTCGGTATTATCTGCCGTGTTAATGGTTTGAAAAAATGAATCCTCTGCGCCTCTGCGGGAGAAAAGATATGGATTCCAATTTGACACGCTGTCAGTGCCGGTTTAAGGCTAAACCTGGCACTACTTTTCAGGTTGTCACGGAGGACAACCCTCCGAAAAGAACAGATCGCGACAGAGTGCGTTTTCCCGGTGCGCAATCGACTATTTCCGGACGTAAACCGGTAACACCCCCAGGACGGAACTATCTGGTGAATTCCGCGTGGAGTTGCTCGAATGTACCATTGTCAAGAGCCTGGCGGATACGAACCATCAGGTTGTTGTAGTAATAAAGGTTGTGAATTGTAACCAGCCTCAAGCCCAGGATTTCACCCACATTCAACAAGTGGCGGATATAAGCTCGGGTAAATTTACGACATACTGGACAGTGACAGTTTTCATCAATCGGAGAAAAGTCTTTGGCGAAACGTCCTCCCTTGATTGGAATGGTTGTGCCGTCGGCAACGAACGCGCTGCCGTGCCGCGCCAATCTGGTAGGAATAACACAATCAAACATATCAATACCGCGTGTTACCGCCTCAACCAGTTGTTTCGGTGTGCCAACCCCCATCAGGTAGCGTGGTTTATTTTCAGGCAAATGCGGCGTGGTCCAGTCAAGGCAAGCCATCATCATCTCTTCCGGTTCCCCGACGCTCAGGCCGCCGACGGCATAACCGTCGAACCCAATTTCTACCAGCTCTTGCGCGGATTGTTCCCGTAATTCCCGGTACACTGATCCCTGAACAATACCGAACAGTTGTTGTCCATTATCGAGCGGTTGCTCCCGACAGCTTCGTTCCCAGCAAGTAGTCATCCGCATGGATTTCTCCGCCGCTGCTACGGTGGCCGGATAAGGTGTACATTCATCAAATGCCATAACAATATCCGAACCGAGCGTACGTTGAATCGCCATTGATTCTTTTGGCCCGAGGAAAAACCGCGTCCCATCAATATGTGACGCAAAATGCACCCCATCATCAGTTATTTTACGCAGTGCTGACAAGCTGAACACCTGAAATCCGCCACTATCAGTGAGTATCGGTTTGTCCCAACCGATAAAACGGTGTAGTCCGTCAGCTTGTTCAATAATATCCATACCCGGACGGAGAAACAAATGATAAGTGTTGCCAAGAATAATCTGGGTGTTGAGTTCTTCCAACTCGTCCGGTGCCATCGCTTTGACGCTGCCACGCGTTCCCACCGGCATGAATACGGGGGTTTCAATTCTTCCATGTGGTGTTGTTAAGCACCCACGCCGCGCCTGTGTCCGCGAACATTTTTCCAGTAGTTTAAAACTCATAATTCGTTTGCCTTCTGTATATGCGCCATTCTGGCGCACCAGTTTTTTGCAAAAAACCACGGTCGCGCGAGGCAATACGCCTGAATTAGACGGATTTCGTAAAATTCCGGACACAATCCACCTGTAGTTGCCACAACCCCTTTGTCATCGAGAACTTAACTAGCTTCGCCGGGACTTCTAATACAATAATTTAACCACTAATCTGCACTAATAAAACACTAATGAAGAGCGCTGACGATTTATAACAATGTAGCGCAGACACTCTTGTCTGCGAAGTCTTA
>JAGYNC010000306.1 GCA_018400135.1 Victivallaceae bacterium | reverse complement strand
TTTAAAAAAACTGCGAGAGAGAAAAATACAGTGCCCTACCCTCTATTTTCTAGATGGGGCAAGTTGGACGGGTACTCCGTAGCTGCCGTTTTTGGACGCTAAACATTTACGGAATGCAAAGGTCTACCCACATTGACAATAACTTACCATATTTGCACGTGGAAATTCAGTTCTTTTTTGCCTACAGTGCTACTGACGGAACAACAATACTGTAAGGAAAGAATGGGGCGAAAATGCTGAAAACACATCGAAAATATCTGTTAGCCACGGCGTTTCTATCGGGATGTCTTTGTGGAACAATCAATGCACAACAACAGGAAAAAGAGATGAATGCAGTAAAAGAACAAATTCAAATCGGCTGGGCATCCAGGGACGTAACTCCCAGAGGTAAAGTCGTTATTGCCGGACAGTTTTACCCCCGCGTAAGCGATCAGGTGAAAGACCCGCTGTCGGCAACTGCGCTGGCTATTTCGAACTCCAGCGATGCTTTTATCTTCGTATCCTGCGATGTCAGCACTAATTATGTACCGGTAATAGACGAAGCCAGGACGCGAATCAGAAGCAAAGAGCCTGACTTCCCGATAGAGAAAGTGATTATCAATGCGACTCATACTCACACCGGTCCGAGTATACGTGATGGCAAAAATTATAAATTAAGCAAGAGTGAACTCGAAGGTTTGCAAACTGCGGCGGAAAACCGTGAATTGTTGATTAACGGAATAGTTGGTGCGGTGCTGGAAAGCTGGGAGAACCGCAAACCGGGAAAGGTTGCCTGGGGATTCGGTTGTGCGGTGGTGGGACACAATCGTCGTGTTGTCTACTTGAATGATTTTGAGGAAGAGCATCAGGGTTCTCCTGGAAAGGTAATTGAAAAAAACGCCAGACTTTACGGCAACACGGATGTTCCCGATTTTAGCCACATTGAAGGCTACGAAGACCACTACGTCAACTTCCTCTTTACTTACGATGAAAACGAAAAACTCACAGGCTCGGTAATCAACCTCGCCAGCCCATCCCAGGAAACGGAGCGGGGGAACATGTTATCTGCCGATTTCTGGCATGAAGTGAGAGTATTGCTGAGAGAAAAATACGGTGATGATTTGTTTGTTCTGCCGCAATGCGCCGCCGGAGGCGATCAGGTATCGCGTCCACTGCTCAACCGCAGAGCCGAAGAGAGGATGCGGCAGCTCAGAGGAGTTGATTCGCGGCAGATTATTGCGGAAAAGATTGTTGCCGCTTTCGACGATTCATTCTCATGGGCATCGGAAGACATGCGAAGCAAGGCCGTTTTGCTCCACACCGTTCGGGAAATCAATCTCAGCCGCAGAATGCCGACGGAAGAGGAATATCACAAGAATCTTAAGTGGATAAAAGAGTATGAAGCCATGCCGAAGCTTGGGGCCACTCAACAACGATTTCTCAGGCGTTGCCAACTTGCGGTCGAGCGCTATGAAAAAATGAAACAGGGTCATGATCTGTTCCTTCCCATGGAACTGCATGTCATTCGCCTGGGTGACATCGCTTTTGCCACTAATTCATTCGAGCTTTTTCTGGACTTCGGCGTAAGAATTCAGGAACAAAGTCCGGCTATACAGACGTTTATCCTTCAACTTGCCGGCAAGGGTTATGAGCGTGGAGGTTCGTATCTGGCCACTAAAAGAGCTGAAGCCGGTGGCGGCTACGGCGCGACGGTTTACTGCAATCAGGTTGGTTCAAAAGGTGGCCGCGAACTGGTCGAGGCGAGCGTCAATGAATTGAATAAACTGTGGGAATGGGAATTAAGACGTGAGACGTACAGCATTCCATTTTCAACAGAAGAATCCGCGCTTTCCGGAAATACTCCTCGACTCATTATGGAGATGAAACCTCAGGGACACAACAATAAAAACTACAATCACGGCACTGCTCGTCTGCATTGGAACGACAACAACCTGTATTTAAATGTGGAAATTTTCGATCCACAACACTTCAACAACAACACCGGGGCAGCGATATGGGACGGCGACGCGTTGCAATTTGTTCTCGCCCCTAGCGAACCCGATGATTATTTCAATATTGTTCTTGCCTCCACGCCAGACGGAGTCCAGGCGCGGCAGTATGATAAAAAAGCAAGAATTCTTGAATACAGCAAATATGCGATAACTAGAAATGACGCAAAACAATTGACCTGTTACGAAATTATTATGCCGCTTAAAAAACTGGACATTATTTCAACGCCCGGCACAAGATTTTATTTGAAGGTTGTCGCGTTCAACGATGTCAACGGCATGGGATATAACGACTGGATTGAAATAAGTCCACTGCCGGGAAATTCAGATTTATGGGACTCACGCTTATTCCCCGAATTTGTCCTTGCTAACTAGATGTGTGTGAACGCGTTAATGACGCGTAGCGTCCTTGAGAGTGTCGGCGGCTCGACTTGCGAAATGCTGTTTTCGAACGGTATTTCGCCTTAAGTTGACACGTATGCCTGGTGCCGGTTGCGGAAGAAGAATTCAGATAGCAGTTAAGCTACCTTTGCCAGGGATGGGGGACAAGTAACTCGGGCC
>JAGYNC010000305.1 GCA_018400135.1 Victivallaceae bacterium | reverse complement strand
TTTTGCAATACTCGACCCGGTACAGTGGGAGGAGACCGAGCACAATCCAGTCGCGATGATCCAAAACATGGACCGCGAAAAACAAAATGAGATTGTGGAAAGCGAGTACTTCATGTCACTTTATGCGGATGTCCTGCAACAGTATGACGAGTATATACATGACGAACGTCCTCTAATTGATGAAATCAGTACCATTACTCCGGAAAATCCAGTTGCTTATTTTTCCATGGAATTTGGCATTCATGAGTGTCTGCCGATTTATTCTGGCGGACTTGGAGTGCTATCCGGCGATCATCTTAAGGCCGCGAGCGATCTGAATCTGCCGATTATTGGAGTCTCGCTGCTTTATAAGTATGGATATTTTCGGCAACGCATAAATCGGGAAGGACATCAGGATACCGTTTATGAGCAGAATAAATTTGCAGAAATGCCGGTAGACGTAGCTTACAATCGGCGTGGCGAGGAAATTCATGTAACGGTTGATTTGCCCGGGCGGACATTGACTGGCCGCGTGTGGAAAGCGCAAGTGGGACGCGCCACGCTGTATTTGATCGATACAGATATTGATGAAAATTCCCGGAAAGACCGTGAAATTACCGCTCGGCTTTATGATTCGAGCACGCGCGAACGTATTGAACAGGAGATATTGCTGGGTATTGGCGGCATGAGGTTGTTGAAGCAGTTGGATGTCGAGCCCGCAGTTTATCATCTTAATGAAGGACATTCGGCTTTTCTGCTCGTTGAACAGTTGCGTCTGCTAACCGAAGAACAGGATCTGGATTTTGAGACTGCCTGCGAAGTGGTACGGTCACGTTCGGTTTTCACTACCCACACGCCGGTTCCTGCAGGAAATGAACAGTTCGCCCAGGCACTGATTCAAAATTACTTCCAGCCTTATATCGCAGATACTCGCATTAGCTGGGATCATTTCTGGAACCTCGGGCATGTTTTCACTGAAGAATCGTCAAATTATCAAATGACAGTACTCGCTTTGAAATTGACAAACGCGCGCAATGGGGTCAGCAAATTGCATTCGCACGTCTCGAGAGAGATGTGGAATCAACTCTGGTCCGGATTTCTTCCTGATGAAGCGCCTATTGCACATATTACCAATGGCGTTCATTTTTCAAGCTGGATTGCTGATGATATTCTGGAAATGATCGAGTCATACGCGGGCATCAACATAAATTCCGCTCTAATGAGTGAAACTCAGTGGGAGGGGATAAATGATATACCTTCGAATTTGCTGTGGAGGGAACATAATTCACTGAAGAACAAGCTGTTTGACCTTATTTTGGATAACGTTCAGACGCAATGGGGGCATCAGGGGGAGGATCCGACCTTGGTCGACCGATTTCGCAGCCGGCTCAATCCCGCCGCCTTGACTATTGGGTTTGCACGTCGTTTCGCTTCGTACAAGCGGCCAACGCTTATATTGCGGGACTTCGAAAGACTGAAAAAGATGTTGTTAGACCGTACATATCCACTTCAGATCGTTTTTGCTGGTAAAGCGCACCCTGCTGATGCCGAGGGACAAAGGTTTATCCGCGAAATAACTAAGCTTGCCAAACAGGAAGATTTTCTTGGGAAAATAATTTTCATAGAAGATTATAACATACGCTTGGCCCGCGCGTTGGTTGCAGGAATTGATGTTTGGCTAAACAATCCGGTGCGGCCAATGGAAGCCAGCGGTACCAGCGGCATGAAAGCAGCAATGAACGGCGTTATTAACTGCAGTGTTTTGGATGGCTGGTGGGATGAAGCGTACACTCCTGAAATGGGTTGGCCCATTGGGGACAGACAGGTCCCGGGGAATCGCGAAACTACGGATGTGCGCGATGCAGAAAGTCTTTATCTGACACTGGAAGAAAAGGTTATTCCGCTATTTTATAATCGCGATAAAATAAATATTCCTGCCCGTTGGGTGGACATGATGAAACAGTCAATGATGAGGGTTATTCCAGCTTTTAATGCCCGACGCATGATGAAAGACTATATCGTCAATATGTATGAGCCGACTTCCGTAAAGTCGCGTCGTGTAAGCGAGAAGCAGTTCGAGCGTGCAAGGCAGCTGGCGGAGTGGAAAAGGAAAATACCTCAGAGATTTTCCGGTTTACGCATTCGCGACATTCGTCTTAAAGGCTTGACCGGGGATGTTTTGAACATTGGTGAATCAATGACATTTTCTGTACGCATTGAAAGTCCTAAACTGCCACCGGAAGAGTTGCTGGTTGAACTGGTTGTCGAAAATCCCCAAGCCGATGTTTCTTATGAAGAAATGCGCTTCGTGAAGGCGGAAGAACATGTCTATGCGTACGAAATCAAATTTACCTCGACTGCTACCGGAAAGTTCAAGTACGGTATACGTGTAATTCCAGTTCATCACCAACTTGAAACAAAATATGACACCGGACTTGTCTACTGGGGATAAAATTGCTGTAGTTCTTCAAGAGAACTTTCTGGTTCTTCTTCCTCCTGATTCCTGACGCTCCCTGTACGCAGTGCACAGCACCAGTTTGCTCAGGATCAGAATAGTTGTTCTGTAACGTTCGGTCGGCAA
>JAGYNC010000304.1 GCA_018400135.1 Victivallaceae bacterium | reverse complement strand
AAATGATCGATGAAGTACTGCCTAAACTGGGCAAAATCTTCGTGATCGATTCCAACCAAAGCGCGCCGTTGCCATTGCTTAACTTGAACAGCGATTTTTCACGAGCGCAAAGCAACGAAAAGACGGCCCAATAACCACCAAAGGAAGTTTTAAAATGAATAAACGAATTTCAACCCTGTACGTTCTACCCGTTGTCGGCGTTCTGATTGTCGCCGCCCTGATTGTACTGTTTTCCGCGGCGTATACCCTGAACGAAACCGAACAAGCAGTAATTCTCCAGTTCGGTAAGCCCGTCGGTGAAAGCATAGAGTCCCCCGGTCTACACTTCAAAGCGCCATTCATCCAGGAAGTACGCCGGTTTGACAAGCGATTGCTGGCCTGGGATGGCGACCCGAACCAAGTGCCGACCCTGGGTCGTGAGTTCATTTCAGTGGACACTACCGCCCGCTGGAGAATCGTCGACGCACTGAAGTTTCTGGAAAGCGTGCGTGACGAAACCGGGGCGCAGTCGCGGCTCGACGACATAATCGATTCGGTTGTTAGAGACAAAATATCAAGTACGGAGCTGGTGGAAATAGTACGTTCCGGAGACTGGGATGTCAGCGAGGACGATATCAAGAGCATGAAAGTGGTCAAAGCCTCCGAAGGCGACAAGAATTTGACCCGTGAAGTGCGCATGGGCCGGTTGCAGTTAACCAGAGATATACTGCGCGAAGCCAGTAAGGGAATGCCGGAAAATTACGGCATCGAGCTGGTCGACGTACGCATTAAGCGACTCAACTATATCCCGTCCGTGCGACGTCAGGTTTTCAGCCGTATGATCAGTGAACGACAGCGCATAGCGGAACAGTTCCGTTCGGAAGGACAGGGCGAAGCCTCGCGTGTGCGCGGTGAAACCTCGCGCGAGCTGGCAGAAATCCGTTCCGAAGCGAGACGCAAGGCCGAAGTCATCCGTGGCGAAGCCGATGCTGAAGCAACCGGCATCTACAACGAAGCCTACGCTGCCGATCCGGAGTTCTATGCGTTTTCAAGAACACTCGAGAGTTACGCGCAATCGCTTTCAGAGAAAGCGGTATTCGTCCTCGGTGCCGACTCGGAATACTTCAAATATTTTAGAGAAACCACTCTCGAAAAATAAATATCTGTTGCCAAACTTCACACAATGTGCTAGGGAGGCGTTCAACAATAACCACTACAGCTGTTTCTTAAGACCTGTAGGGGGAACAGCGAGTTCCAAGCGGGAAAAACGAGTGATTTTGCAGGTTGTGGGGTATCCACTATGAAAAATTATTATTGAGCTTATTTCCTTTCCTATAAATCAATCATTTCTTCTCCGAGATAGAGTTTGATGCTTCTTCGCGTATGAAATAGCAGACCAACAGGACTGCCGGTTGCGTGTAACGATTTACCGGAACGTGCGGGATGTTCCCGTCGAAGTAGAGGGTATCGCCCGCATCCATTGTCACCGTATCCTCGCCCAGGCAATAGTCAAGGTCGCCGGAAATCAGATAGAGCATTTCGTATCCTTCGCTGGTAACCATTTCCCGTTCCGCGCCGGGTTGCACGGTAACGAGCATCACCTGAAAACTGGCCGCGACCAGCGTCGTTTCCAATATCAGCGCGTAATTGATGCCGCTGCTCTCTTCCCGTTCCACCGGATGTTGTTCACTGGCGCGGACCAGCAACCAGCGTGGTTTTTCCGAAAAACAGGCTATCCCCTCGAAAATATCCGACAAATTTACTTCAAACGCGTCCGCCAGCGCCATCAACACCGGTAACGAAGGGACGGTTCTGGCATTTTCGACTTTGGACAGCAGTCCGGCGGTCATGCCGATCTTCTCGGCCAGAACCTGCAGTGTAAGTTGACGCGACTTGCGCAACTCCTTGATTCTTCCGCCCAGTGCTACCAAAGGTTCGTGCATTTGATGTTCTCCGACGCTTTTTTGACTGAATGTTATCTGTTTTTCAATTTCATAACCATATTATAGTTGACAAATAAGAAAAAGTCAAGTATTATTATTGAATAAAAGTAAAAATTAGGAAATTCGTCATGTCTGTATTTTTCGCGTTATGTTGTCTGCTGTTCACGGCGCTCAATGATTTTGTCTTCAAGCTGCTGGCGCGCAAAGAGCGTTCGCGTGGGATGTTCATTTCCATTATCGGCTGTGTCTGGCTGGCGGCACTGGTTTGGCTGCCCTGGGCACCAACATCGGATTTTGCTGCAACGCTGCGATGGGGGGCAATTTCCGGTTTCTTTTCAGTGATGGCCAACATATTACTGCTTGAGGCGATGGAACATCAAAGCGCCGGAACGTGTTCCACTATTTACCGGATGAATATGGTATTGGTGGTGGTGTTCGCCTGTCTATATCTGAATGAGACGCTGGCGCCGCCGCAGTTTTCCGGGATTGTGTTGGCGATCGTGGCAATCCTGGCGTTCATTCCTTCCGGTGGCGACACAAAACTCCAGACAGTCGGGTTTTGGCTGGTGATTGGCGCGGCGGTGCTGCGGGCCGGCATGGGATTGAGCTATAAATATGGCTTTATTCAGGGAGCGGATGTCAATGGCGT
>JAGYNC010000303.1 GCA_018400135.1 Victivallaceae bacterium | reverse complement strand
AAAAAAATATTTGGAAGAAGCGATCGCCATCTATGAAAATTTACTGAAGAATAAGGAATTATCCCCGCAAATCAGACAGCAGACACTATTTAAACTAGGACGGTGTCGCGAGGCAATGAACCAGGATGACGCTGCGTTAACCCTCTATAATCGCTTATTGTATAGTTATAGAGCTGAATCGAATCGAAATATTTCCGTCAAGCCGGTTTGGGTTGTCAAGGGTGCCAGGGCCGCAGTAATGATTCATTTGCGGCGAAGAACCCCGGAAGCTGCCATTGAAGCAATCAGGATTTATCGAATGCTTAAAACTATGCAGCTTGAAACCGGCGAAGATTACGATGAGTTTATTAAAAATATCCGTGATAAGTATCGCATCTGATGCGACTTTTAACTGTCTTTGGGGATCAACGTTGGAATGAGCTTGGATTCGTGAAAAATGCAGAACACAAGCAAACACTATTAATTGAGGTAAAACTATGCTTTTTTGGGAGTTGATGAAAGATGGCGGTCCGGTAATGTGGGTTATTCTCGCATGCAGTTTGGTGGCCATGTTTGTTTTTCTGGAAAAATGGTTCCAGTTCCACCGCGAACAAATCAATGTCAGGGAATTGGTCAAGGGTTTGATTAATGTTCTCCGGCGCGATGGCTACGTCGAGGCATTGACTCTGTGTGATAATACTCCCGGTCCGGTCGCTAAAGTCCTGGCGGCGGCGATCCTTGCCCGCGAACGGGGAGATGAAGATGTTCGCCAGGCTATAGAAGATGCCAATATGGTGGAAATACCGCGCCTTGAAAGTAATTTGAGTCTGCTTGGAACCATTGGTTATATTGCACCACTTCTCGGCCTGCTGGGGACTGTCTTCGGCATGATGGGGGCGTTTCAAACTATTCAGCAAAGTGTCTATCTTTCAGCCGGCGCGCTTTCCGGGGATATCAGAATGGCGTTAATTACCACCGCCTCCGGCTTGTGCCTGGCGATTCCTTGTTATATTGCTTATAATTATTTGGTGACACGGGTTAATTCTATTACACTGGATATGGGCAAGGCCTCTTCGGAAATTATTTATTTTTTTGCCCATCATAGAAACGCGGAGAACAGTGATGGCGGAGGAGTGACGGATAAATAATGAATAATTCCTATGCCAACAGTTTTAAATCTAAACGGCAAACCTTTTTTGGTAGACCTGATCTTACGCCGATGGTCGATGTGCTTTTTTTGCTGCTTATTTTTTTCATGTTGAGCAGTTCTTTTGTTCAGGTTTCCGGTATCAAAGTAGAACTGCCAAGGGTCGGCGCCAGGGGATCACTGGGAATTGAAAAGTTTGTTATTACCGTTTGCCATTCGGATTCGGGTGCACGCATTTTCTTCAACGATAAGGAAGCTTCTTGGGAAGTACTTAAACAGGGGTTGGCTGAAGTCAGTAACTTTTCCGCTTCAGGCACTGTGATTATTAGGGCCGACCAGCGTGTCGCTTTCGGTACCGTTGCCAGAATCATGGCCTTGGCCGAAAAGGCGAATGTTGCTGCTTTTATTGTAACTATGCCCGCCGAGGAAAAACAGGAAGTAAGATTTGATCGACATGAGCGTTAAACGCAAATTTTTCTCTGACAACAGAAAGTCAAAACTTATCGCGATCGAGGCGCTGGCCGTGACCTGCCTGTTTCACCTGGCGCTCTTGACAGCAATGGTTTACGAACCATCGCCGGGTAGAGAACCTGCTGGCAGACCACAAAAAGTCACCTTAATGAATTTATCCAACCCGGCTGTCAGAAACGTCGATCAGATAATGAATTGGCTGGAATATCACGATCCGTCACTGATGGTGCGTGCCAATCACTCTTATAGTTATGCTGCCATAGCGCGCCGTAAGGCATCACGAGAACTCAGGCCTGACCTCCCGCGTCCGACTGTTATTGATGAACTTAAAAAGCCCGAGTCTGCCCGGTTTGAACCGCTCACAGCATCTCAGTCAATAGAACACTATGCGGCGCCATTCGTCGGGTACGTGCCAGCTCCTCTGCCGCCACAGGAAACGCCTCAACCGCACGCCGATTTCCCCCAGGTATGGTGTGATGGATTGCTGCTGGATATGTCCATCCCGAAAACCCTGAAAGCCAGTGTTCGCGAAGTTGGTGCGCAATCAACTTTTCAGGTCAGACTAATCCGCTACGATACCTCTCTTTTTCCGCGATATGAGATCCTTTCTTCTTCCGGTAATACTGGATTAGATCGCGAAATTGTCCACTATATCCTTGCACACAGTGATGCGTTAATCAAGGATGATGCCCTTGCGGAAATTACGATTATTTGGCACGATGGAGGAAAAAAATGATAAAACTTGACTTCGCTGAAGGCCTATTTGTCTATTTCCTCTTCTGGTTCCTGACATTGACTATTCTGTGGATACGCGAGGTGTGGCGCGGTAAGGTTAATGACTGGTCACTCAGCAATAGTCGCTTGTTTCATTGCGACAATTGTCACTATGCCTTCCTGGTTAAGGACAATGCCAACATCACGCGTTGTCCGCGTTGTAACTCCATGTGCATTTTTCGCAAAAATCGTAACTTTTAATT
>JAGYNC010000302.1 GCA_018400135.1 Victivallaceae bacterium | reverse complement strand
CGGCAAAACACCACATTGTTGGCAATACCAATGATAGAATTACTAATTCACGCGTTTTGTTTAGCACTTTCATCCTTACTGAGTTTGCTCTAAAACGTCCTTTGGCCACGGCTATAAGGACTTTTTAGAGGAAACTGCTCACTGTTCTTTTTTGCGGTTTGAGGATTTTTCCCATTTCCAGCAGTGCGGGGACAACCAGCGGCATATGGCAAACCGGGGTTATTAATCACATACAGGGTGCCACGGCAGTTCACAGCGCCGCGTCCCCGCCAAAATCGCCTTAATATTCCCGAGCGTGCCCGTTGCAGCATTGGCAGACCATTACCAGGACCAATAAAGGAATTTCTTGTTGCTGCCCCCCACATACCAACCGGTATCATCGGTGTCGCGGCGAAACGGTAAGGGTTTCATAAATTCCACATGACCGTCTAGAAAGAGCGCATTGCCCGCTAGAAATCCGTGGTGCATCGGCGCATAAGACATAAGAGTTTCGTTGAACAGCCGATCGTAAATACTGGTGCAGCCGTAGTTTTCATAGTCCAGTAGATATATTATAGAATCGGCACGACGGCAGTTATAGCGGTCGACAAACTTATTGTTGGTGGACTCCGGCTGAAAATCCACACTGCCGAATTTCACGCAGTTCATGCCGTAATCATAACTCGAGGATCTGATGACATTCGGATGAGGATAATGGGTACCGGCATGGTACCGCTCGGAATCAGGACGCGACGGACATTCAAAAATGGTGGGACAATAGCCGTCTGTGTCAAAACTGCCACTCGCCTCGAAATATCCACCATTACGCAAGATCGCACCCCAGAGCGTTATTGTGCCATCCGCCGATTTGATTGACATCGGCAATGCTATGCCGCCATAATCGTCCGTGTAGTGCATGCAGACAAGACCTAGCTGCCTCAAATTGTTCGTGCAGGCAATCTTGGTCGCCTGCTGCCGGGCCTTTTGCAACGCTGGCAACAACATGGCTGCCAAAATTGCTATTATCGCGATAACCACCAACAATTCTATCAACGTGAAATAATTGTGTTTTTTCTCCCGCATGACTGTTTCTCCTTTGTTGTTTCAGATGAGCCGACGGTAAAAAGCACTCCGAGCAGACTCATCAACTCAAAATTCATTTTCTGATCTCTATCTTTCAAGATTAGTTTGAATGCTTGCAAGTTGCAATGTCATATCGTATTGCATATAGGACAAAAAATAGAATTATAAGGACAAAAATAGCGAATTCGCGGTTACTGACACAAAAACTGGAATTATGGTATTGCAGTTTGTCATTCACATCACCTTGGTGGAGGCTAATGCTATTTGCCTCAACGGGTGAAATCTGGAGCAGAATCATGCTTTCCTTGGAAGATATCGTCGTTATCAATGAGGCCCTTGCCCAAGTGCTGGCTATGCTGAACACCATGCGTTTAGGACCTTTGCAACTGGCAGTGAAGCGCTTTCAACTATCGTCAACGCCACTTAAACATCGGCTAAGAGGACAAGAACACCCTTTTTTCGAATGGGTTTTTGCTGAAAATGGTGTTTCCCAATACCATGTGGCCGGAAAGGAAATCGAATTGACTTCGGACTGTGGCCATTTTTTTTTCGTGCCGCCGGGAATAACCCATACCAGAATCACAAACACCCGTCGCAACTTGTTGCTAATTATTCGCTTCAGCATTATTTCCAGAAACAATTTCGGCCTTGAGGTTTTGCAGAACTTAAAAAACACTCTATTCTTGAAACATTATTTTTTGCCTTACAGCGAGACGATGCGGCGATTGACTGAAGAACGACATCAGCTTCTTCTTGAAAAGCCTCCCCTTTGGCTGGAATTGGTCGAAAATAATATCCGTTCTTTTATCCTGACTGCTTTTTGTGAAAATTGCGCCGGAATTTTTACTGGCGATGCCAGCCATAAAGCACGAGCATTGCATCTGGATATTAGAAAAGCCCAAATTATCCAAACCATTGAAAATGCCTTGGATACCCAGCTTGGCCGTGAAGGATTGTCCCAATTGCTTGGTGTTTCCGGACGGCATCTGTCACGACTGGTGCATGAGTATACCGGATTGCCAATGAATCAGTATATACGCTACCGTCGTATAGAGGCTGCCAAAGAAATACTGGGTTCTAGAGGTATGCTTGTCAAACAAGTCGCGGCCTCGCTAGGCTATAAAGATGTCAGTTATTTTTGCCGGATATTTAAATCCGTCACCGGTATGACACCAAAGCAATTTGCCGCCAATTCTAAATTTGGACGTTAGATGCCATTTTCCACAGATATGTCAATCTTTACTCCACTGCCACAAGGGCAGTGGAGACGCGAAATACAGCTTAATTAAGTTTCGGGGTACGCGGATTCGCGGACTCTGTGACCCGTCCTTTCAAGTTGTCGTGAATCAGTAATATCCAGTCGCATGTACGAGCAGTGTTTCGACGACGTTTTCGAAGACGGAAAGACGGGCCATTTCGAAACCATGACTGTTGCGCCGGACGTGGCCGACGAAACCAACGCGTGGCGCCAGGCCTGCGCTGAATACCGCACTGGCATCCGAGCTGGCAGCGTCAAAAATCGCTGGCTGCAACTCTGTCCCGGCTTC
>JAGYNC010000301.1 GCA_018400135.1 Victivallaceae bacterium | reverse complement strand
AAAAGCGGCATTTCCATCTGCTTTCGGTGTTCATGGGCCGCCGCACAGTTGCGTACCGCCTGCCGGTAGTAACTCTCTTTGAGTTCCGCCCCCATCGCTTTGCGCCCGTTGATCACAGCACCGTAAACTTCCGATCCGACCCCCATAAAAGGCGTCCAGACAACTTCACCGGGGTTGCTCCATAAGATGCAGGCTCGCTCAATTACGTCCAGCTGGAGGGGGTGGACGTGCTTTTCGTCTTCCTGGTCTTTTGCCTCGCGATACGGAAGCACACGATCAAGGCGGACGTCATCCCAAAACGCACTTGCGTACTGCCGCCAAATCCATTGGCTGTACGTGTTCTTTTTTTGGTCTCCTTCCATGCCTTTGTGAATGTGCAATTCCCCGGGAACGGCACGGGCACCCGCATAATCTGTGAGTCCAGTAGGATGCTCAACCGGAACCGGGTTATCTCCATCGCGCCTGAAGATCAACAGATAATCCGCATTCGCTACGCTGCACTTCGTGGAATCCATACATAGACATTTGTGCGACAGGCTCTTCATCATTGTGCGATTTCGAATTGTAAGCGGTTCTTTCCACACGTGATAACGAGCCACATACCTGTACCCGTATTTTTCGTGACACCGGATCAAATCGCCGGGAAAGTCTCTGAGGTGGTCACAATATGAGTTACCGGTCGTGAGGTCCATGCAATGCACCGCCGCCATCCGTCCTGGCATCAACACCCTGTGAAGCTCCGAAATAGCCATGGAATAATGCTCGAAAAACTCGTCATAATCCACCGAGTTTGACATGTCTTTCGGATCACTGCTGTATTGATACAGCCCGGCAAAAGGCGGAGAATAAAGAGCGAGGTGAACGTGACTATCGGGCATTTCCTGCATTACCTCAATACAGTCGCCGTGATAAAGTGCGTATTGGTCAGTGATTGTTTGGTGAGTTACAGCCATGCCGGAACCTCCATTTGTTTCGTTGCGGTGTTTTTGACTTTGATTGTTTCAGCGTCATTCATGTTGCGAACCAGCTTATCAAACATTACCTCTGCAATTTCCTGCTTGCGCAGCATGTTATCGATTACCCGCTTTTCTCCTTCCGTTGCCACAATATCCAAGCGGACCGGTCGTTTTTGCCCAAACCTCCAACATCTGCGAACCGATTGATAAAATTGTTCATACGAGTGGCTAGCGAACGTAACGACGTGGGCGCAATGCTGCCAGTTCAGTCCCCAAGCTCCGATTTTAGGTTTGATAATAATTACACGCAATTCGCCATCGGAAAATGCTTGATACCGCGCTTCTTTTTCGTCGTCCGGCGTTTTCCCTGCAACCTGTTTTGCTCCGGGAATTATTTCTTCTAGAAGATCCCCTTCGTTGTTCCTGTGACACCAGACTACAGCGGGGCTGCCGTGGTCTACAAGCTCCGCAACAAACTGACACCGCTGCTCAAGTGTCCTGTTTCGCTCTTGCCGTTCCTCTTTGAGCCCGAATGCGGGAACGGTGAACAAATATCCTTCTGGAGGCTTTTGAGGTTTAATAGTGTGGGTATATTGTTTCAATTCCGGCAAATCAAAAGCGCCATTTTCAAACCCAAGATCCGACGGTTTCCTGCACGCTCTCGCCCAGCTGCACACCCATCGCCAGAAATGTTCCTCTGCGTGGAACTTAAGCCGCCATTGGCCGATAGATTGATGGACGCGGAATGACAAACGGGCAAAATGCTTGGAGGCCTTTACACTCTCTTGCCGCAAACGCCGCTCTTTTTTCTGCCCTTTGTCGTCCAGTTGGCGGAAAAACCGCGTTAGCATTTCCGAATGCGACAACCACCCCAAAGCCTCGGACGATGTTCCCAGTTCTACGTAATCGTTCGGTGCGGCGGTCGCAGTGCAAAGCAGACGATAGGGCAACTTCGACATGAATCGTGTAACCTGCTTTTGTGTCGCCCCAGTATAATGTTTCAAAATACTCGACTCATCGCAAACTGCCGCACGAAAATCGCCGGGATCAAACCGGTGCAGTTGTTCGTAATTTGTGACAATGATTTTCTTTCCATCAGGCAACTTCCCATCTCTGGACTGATAACAATCAATCCCGAACTTCTCCCCCTCCCGGACCGTCTGTGCCCCGACAGCCAGCGGAGTCAGTATCAATACCCTTCCGTTGGTTTTGCGGACAACGTTTTCCGCCCAGGTCAGCTGCATCGGAGTTTTCCCGAGCCCGCAGTCCGCAAATATCGCCGCCCGTCCTTTCCGGATAGCCCACTCGGTCAGCGCCTCCTGAAATGGATATAACTGCGGAGGCATCCAGATAGGGGAAAAACCTTCATCGGCACCAACTTGCGTTTTTCGATGTATGAAGTCCTGATAGTTCATCCCGCGTCCCTTTCGCAAATTTCATCCAGCATTCCAATCGCCAGCTGCAAGTCCAAAATGTCAGACTCAATCTGCAACGCCTTTCTCAAGTTTCGCACCGTACCGCGCCCGAGCGTCGCGTCGTGGCGTACGAGGGACTCGCGTGCGTGTGCCAGCCCAGTATTCAGCGCGTCCTGTATCATCAGCAGCCGTGGTTCGTTCATCCCGCGTCCCTTTCGTTCCGCATCCCTCTCGTTCCTGTGGTTTTGTATT
>JAGYNC010000300.1 GCA_018400135.1 Victivallaceae bacterium | reverse complement strand
GAAAAGTAAACGATTTTCCTAGTCCCCTCAGAGTTGCATCACTGCCTCCGTCGACGCCGAGGTCGACAGTCGTCAGTCCGGCTCGAACCATCAGTTCCAGATCGCTGTCCCGCAAACCGGTGGGGGTAATAAACGCGCTCCACGGCATGGTCAGATCGTGTTCGATCATCGCTTTGACCAGGGTGAGATACTGACGTTTGGGATCGTTAAAAACCGCATCAACAAAGTAGAGCATGGCGTCCGGGCAGTTTTTCCGGATTTCCTTGATATCGGCCAGTACTTCCGTCAGGTTCCGGAGCCGCACTTCTCTGCCCTCCAGCGCGGGATAGGTGCAGTAAACACAATTAAACGCGCATCCCCGTTTGGTCTGCAACGGCACAATATGTGTTTCCTGATAATAATGGTTTCGAATTGAATTGTCATACCGTGGCGATGCCTGGCGAGCATTGTCGCGCCGCCATACTCCCTGACGCGGCGGTTTATTTTCGGCCAGCGCCGCGGCCAGTTCGACTATTGCAGTTTCGCCAGCGCCCGCGATCCCGTAGTCGGCTCCTGTTAATGCCAGAATTTCTTCAGGATAAAGCGAGAATCCGGAACCTCCCAGCACCATTGGGACAGTGCTCAACTCGCGCAGTGTCCGAATCACCACAAGACTCTCTTTTAACATGTCTTCTCCAACCAGACAGCTATCGATGTTGTCAAGATTGCGGATGCCTACTCCGATTAGTTCGGGCGTGAATCGTTGGATTATCTGTCGCAATTCCTCACGATGGCCGGTGTTGCCGTATATGGCGGCATCGCATTGTGTTACTTCATGTCCGGCAGCGAGCAGTGCTCCGGCAATAGTACTCAGTCCGAGCGGATAAACCGGATACGGATCGTTACAGAAGTTTGATGCCACCAACAATATTTTCATTGGGATGTTTTTCTCCGGTCTCGTCCCCAGCGCTTGCGGTGTTTGGCGGTTTCCGGCGTAATCCCTTCATCCAACTCCCGGCGCATAACATCAAGGTAAAGTTTAGCCATTTTCATCTCTTTACTGCAATCGTGGTAAAAGGTATCCCACGCATACTGGTAAGCCGTTTGAAGTTCATCAACCGTCATTCGTGCCGGCTGGAATACAACTTCGCCAGCGGTGTATTTTATCCAGTCATGATGCAGAATTCGTCCCTCCTGTTCCATGCGTTCGCAGATAGCCGAATGCGGGAACGGTGTCATAATGGTGAATTCCGCGAGGTCGAGGTCGATTTCCAATAAAAAATCCACCAGACGCTTGACATCATCGAGAGACTGTTCATCTGTTCCCAGAATGATGGTTCCTTCCACGCCGATGCCGTGATCCTTATAAAGTCGAATACGTTTGCGGATGTAGTCGGAAGTGTCTAAAATTGCCTGATATACGTACCAGCTTCCGGCTTCGGCCGCCAGTTTCAGAATCTCGGGATCATCTTTGATCGGATGTGATA
Source organism: Victivallaceae bacterium (assembly GCA_018400135.1). GTDB lineage: Bacteria > Verrucomicrobiota > Lentisphaeria > Victivallales > Victivallaceae > M55B135. Next base: position 1,161 of record JAGYNC010000300.1, on the reverse strand, counting down.
CCCATTTACGCCGCAGCGGCGCGATTGCCCGGAACAGCTCTTTTTCCCAACGGTCGTCCTGTGCCAGCGAATTATCAACGAAAAAGAGCCGTCGGTTATCAATTCCGGCAATCTCTTCAACTACCCGGTCGATTGGGCGTGGACGAAAATTTCTGCCGCCCAGGAATGGTGTACAGCACGGAAAACAATTGAAGCGACAACCGCGGGAAGCGTGCATCAGATCCACCATTTGCACGCCCCGATAATTATAACATTCCCGTTTCAGTAAATCCCGCCGGGCGGGACCGATCAATGCGGTATCTGGATACTGCCCCATATAATCATAGCGGGGTTTAAGCCGGTCGTGCCGCAAATCGTCAAATACCGCGGACATACGTCCTTCCGCCTCGCCCAGAAAAATACTATCAGCGTGCAGGGCCGCTTCATCAGCGTGCAACATGATGGCAATTCCCCCCATGATTACCGGCAGGCCGCGTGCCCGGAACGCGTCCGCAAGTTCAAACGCCCGTGGAGTTTGACAGGTCAGCATACAGGAGATGGCAACGGCATCGCATTCCTCCTCGAAATTCACCGGATCAACGTTTTCATCATAAAACCGGACTTCTATTTCCGGAGGTAATGCGGCGGCAAAGACAATTGGCCCTATTGGCGGCAGATTGAACTCCGGTTGATTCGGTAATTTCGGCCATTTCGGATAAATCAATTTTAATTTCATGTTGCTGCTCCTATTAAAGGTAAAGGGTTTCCGTCTCTTTCGGTGGAGGGCTGTCCTCCGTGGCAGCCTGAAAAGGAAAATTAGGTTCCGACAGAGCGGAACCCTCCGCCGCGCCAACGGCGCGAAAGGGAAAGACCCGGAAGCGGTTCCGGCAACGTGAAACCACTCTGGAGCGAGATATACTCTATAAGGTTGAAATTAAATCCGGCACGATGACTTGCTCGACACGCCCACCTACCAAAGATATTTCACGTTATCGACAATTTCAAGCATGATGCCTGAACGAAAGAAGCTTTTTATGTCAGCTAGTAATGCATTACTTTCATGGTGGACAGACCCAGCAGATACAAATCTCTGGTTCGATGTCTATTTGGTTTTGAAGACCAGCAGGTACGGAACTGCTGAATTGCCCTTTGTATCTCTGAAGGCAGTGAATTTCTGGGTAT
>JAGYNC010000030.1 GCA_018400135.1 Victivallaceae bacterium | reverse complement strand
CAATTACAATTCAATTTATCACGGATTCAGGAGTGTTTTATTATGGATAGCTATATTTACGAACTGGCGCCGCTAATTGGTTTTGTGGCAATGCTCGCAGGGGGTTTTTGGGGACTTGGCGGCGGCTGGTTTGTCGTACCGGCATTGCTTATTCTGGGTGTTGATCTTCAAACCGCGGTTGGCGCCAGTTTGTTACAGATGATGTTAAGTTCCTGCCCCACAGTAATACGCCAGTTCAAAAGTATTGGCTGGCAGCGCGATGGTTGGGGCCTGCGGGTGGCGTTGCCACTGACTGGAGCGGCATTTCTCGGGGGTCTTTTCGGACGGCCCGTCAGTTCATTGTTGATCAATATTTTTGACAGTACCCGGCCACAACAGATAATTTATTTGTTGTTGCTCGGATATATCTTTTTCAAAACGTTATTGCATGTTGAGCCGACCAGTGATAACGACGGCGGGACTGAAGAAACCAGGCAACCGCCTAAATTGATTCGTACCAGTATACTCGGGTTTATTACCGGTGTACTTTCTGCCCTGCTCGGTATCGGCGGCGGCACGGTTAATCGCCCGGTTTTGAGAAATTTTTTAAAAGTTCCCGAGGTGTATACCGGCAAGATAGCCCGGTTGGCTGTATTGCTGGTGGCAATATCCGGTTCCATTTCCTATCTTTCAGTTACCTATGGGGAAAACGCCGGCAATGTCCGCAGTGAAATACTCTGGCTCGGGGTACTCCTCGCGGTTGGCGGCTTTATCGGCTTTGCGTTGGGGGCATGGACTCATCACCTGCTGTTAGAGGCGGGACGCGCCTCACACGCGAGTAAAAGTTTTGCCTGGATGGTGCTTCCCATTTTGATCGGAGTCTTTCTAAAATTGCTTGATCTCAACCTTTGCGCTCAGATCACCGTATTGATTGCGGGCGGTTTTCTGTTTATTTACCTGGGAAGCTTATTTATCTCTGTACGCAAGACTGGCAATTATGATTGACGATTACGACAACGACTACGAGGAAAGCAAGAAGCGGAAGCTAACCCGTCTCGGCTGGTGATGGTGTCGTTGGCAGGAGAGATGATTGAGCGCCTGATGGCGCGATCAAGTCCAAATCGAAATCGGGTCTCCAAATCGATCCGGTTTCCGAATGATATTGCCCTGAATGGCGCACTTTTAATTAGTGTCGACGAAAAATCCTTTTTCGTTCAAACACTAATTATTGATAGTATTTTTAGATTTTAGAGTTGACAGGGTCAATAGAAATTTTGACAGGAACCTCTTTTCAGGGCTTATTCCAACCCGTTTTTTGTAAACCGTGGTCATGGCGGCGATAATGGCAAAGGCGAACATGAGTTGGTAGAAATTGGTGGATTGTTTGAGTACCCATTCCAGTGTAGACTGGACATATATGGCTGCCAGTCCCCCAGCCAGTCCGATGGCGACGAACTGCATTGGTTTTCGATAGAAACGAAAGATATTGAACAAGTTCTGAAAATAGTAGAACATGATATAAACAAAAAATATCCCCATGTTAAGCCAACCGGTTTCTGCCGCGATCATTAAATATATGGTTTCCACCAGTCCTTCTTTGAAATCCTCTGGATAACGTCCCCCGGTAAAATGTTTACTGTAGGGATATTCACGGTTGACTTTGAGCCCGAAATTATTCAGTCCGACGCCGAAAAATTTGTCATTGGCCATATTGGACGCGGATACCGCCAGATTGAGCCGGGTTATGCCCGATTCGGCCGGGGCTGTTTCAAGACGTCTGATAATGGATTTCATGGCAAACATGGCAGCGGCAAATGTTGCCATTATCAGCGCACCGGTGACCAGTACTTTTCGCAGTTGCAAACCAGAGAGATACGAGAATGCCAGCGTTACCATGCAACCACCGGCATAACAGATTAAGCCACCGCGGGATAGTGTAAACACTTCAAGTAGAGAACACATGCCAAAAATACCCATATAGAACAGCATATAGAATTGCTTCAAGCCACAGTTAAGGACTATGGAGAAAAAGATAGTGCCGATAACCGCCATATACATGGATAGCGAATTTTGATGGGGGAACGGTCCGGGAATCTGATAGATCCCCTGGATATATTTTTGGTGTAGCGCGGTGAAAAAGATGTAGATTACCAAAATCGGTAACATGCTTATTGCCAGTTTGATGCGTTCAAAATCAATCAGGTAGTTGTACAAGACGAGAAAGTAAAAGTACATTCTGAGCATTTTCCAGACTTCCATGAAAGAATAGATTCGGATGTCGGCATTAATTATGGAAATTACGCTGAAAAGGAGATACAACCAAAAGAGAACAGCTCCGGGGGGAAACCATTTAATAGTAAATTCCTTGCGAGCTATAATAACCAAAAACATGGCGAAAGCAGCTAAATCTACCAGACAAACTTCAAATCCACGTGATGTGCCGCGGTATAATTCGTGGGAAACAAAATTGATAGTTTCATCCAGGCGACAGGTAAAAAAAAGCATAAGAAACAGCAACACTTTTTCCATATTGCGGTTGTACACGGCCAGCAACGCCCCAACCGGCACTCCGATCAGGAGGCAGGAAAAGAAAATCACATATTTCATTTCGGCAAACATGGCAAACTTCTTTTATCCTAAAATTCAAATTTCAGGTTTTGAATTTCAGGTTATTGACTGGGGTTGATAGAAATCCCGGTGTTGCCAAATGGTCCTGCCAACAGGTTGAGTGCTTCAAGCGTAGGCAACAATTTCTGGACAATTTCGTTGTATTTTGACAAACCGCCTTTCGGTAGATAGACAATATCATTTGGGTGCAGCGGGAAGTCGTAACCTTCACCGTATTTAATTTTGTCGAGGTTGACCTTATATACTTTAGGGTGACTGAGCCCCCCACGAATTATAAACACATTTTCAGAGTGGGTATCCTTCCAGCCCTGGGCAAAAGCAAGCGCCTGCAACAGAGTCATATCATCCTTGTAACCGAGATAAGTCGGTTTGTTGACTTCACCCAGCACATATATCGAAGCATTCATTGATGACGGGATATAAATATAATCATTATTTCTGACAGGAATATTATTCAGTCGGTCTCCCTCGCGAATAGCTTTGATAAAATTGACTGGCAGTATCTCTCCATTGCGTGAGATGTAGGCGCTTCGCAGATCAGCCATTTCTACCGTATCTCCTTGAAATTCACCGACACCAAATCCACCGGCGAGAGCAACGGCATCAGTAATTCGGGTGTTATTGCCGATGGGATACCTTCCGGGACGGACTACTTTCCCGGCAATGGTAAAAGTTGTACCATGTATCCACGTGGGACTTAGAGAAATTTTAGGGAACCGAATATATTTGGAAAGTTTTTCTTCGATTAGTTGAGAAGCTTCGATGATAGTGAGATCGCCAATTTTTATCGGACCGATCAGTGTTACCGAAATATAGCCATCTGGCGTAACGACCAATCCTTTTGCTGTAAGTTCGGGATTATCATATACATTCAGGTCAAACCGATCCCCTGAGGCGATGTGATAATCGCTGGGTTTTGCCGCTTGGAGTTCTTTCAGCTTTCTATAGGTTTCTTCGGGCGAAAGGCGTTTAACTCTAACTTCTTCAAAAGTTTGTTCGGGGATCGGCGTCAGTGGAATTTTCGGCGCGTCGCTTTGACAACCGATAAGCAGGGCGATTAAAACTGTAAATGCCGTCTGCAAAACGAGATAAATAATAGGTTTCAATATTTTTGTTTGGGTTATCAATAGCATACACACTAGCTGGGCTCCTTCTTTAATTAGATCCTGCTTGAAAAGCCCATTTGGTTTATGCTTAGCATGCTCCAATGGCCTTTTTTTCTCACGGTCTTACATCATTTCAAAGCACATTTTTGGGGAATGGGTTAAAAGAGATACTGTTTCAGGTCATGCTGATTTCTTCTATCGTAACACTTAATATACAACCTGCATCCCGCTTTTTTCAGATACCTCTTTCAAAATATTTTTTGTCAATGCAATTGAGAATTCCGCTGATATTGCGAACGTCGTGTTCCCGGAGGGAATTAATGCATTTGAGCAGACTGAACTTACCGGATTTTCTAAATCTGGTCACAATCGCTGTCAATGCGGATGCCTCCGAAATCGTTACAAAAAGTTGTTCATTTTTGGAAAAACTGAACAGCTCCCAAAAAATAAAGTCATAGACATCAGTGTATTTATTGACAAATCGTCTTATCATGTGTTTATCAGCCGGGGCAATATAGGTATAGTCATCGAGAAGGAAATAGAGACGGTTATTATTTTCCAGTGCCAGGTTTGGATCTATATCTTCATCTTTGTAGATATAATCATTGATAACATATTTGCGGAGATTGGGCGAAATTTCCTCTACGGTGGTGATGTAAAGGATCCTTTTTTCCTGAGGATTGAAAACATCGATACATTTTTTGATAAAAAAGCTCTTGCCGGTCTGCGACTCAACGTCGCCAAAAGAAATTAATGCCGGATTTTCGCTGTCTTCGGTCATTTCAAAAATACGTTTATAGATAACCTGAACAGCTGAATAAAAGATTTGGAGATTTACCTGATTCAGATTGGGCAGACACCCTAATACTTTAATGCGCAAAATACTGTCGAGATCAAATCTGGATTTGATAGTGAAATCGATTAACTCGGACATGAGTATCAGTCCCAGCGCCAGGAAGAAGCCAGCCGCTGCGCCGATGACAACGGTTACCCGACGACGTTTGACGGAGGGGGTCATGGGGGGTTCCGCCCGCTCCATAATTACGATGTCGCTGACTCGTGCTTTAAGGTTAAATTCAAGGGTAGAGATGATTTTATTGATTTCCAGAAGCATATCCCGTTTCAGCGAGATGTTACGGCTGATATTGAGATACTCATTTTCCACATTCGACAAATAGCCGAGATCCGCTTTTAATTTTTCGATGGCAACATCATACTGAGCGATATTTTCTTTTATACCGTTTAACTCAGTTTCTGCTCTCATTAGCATTTCTTCCATCGATGTTTTTACCTGGCTGACACCATAAGTAACTTTTTCCGGTGTTCTGTTCATCGGTTTAACCGAAGATGCCCGTTGCTCCAGATAACTGATTTCAGATTTAATTTTTTTAATTCGCGGGTTTTCATTGGTGAATTTTTGCTGTAACTGGTAGAGTTCTGTGCGTTTTCGTTCCAGTTCAGTATCATCGGTTCTACTGACTTCATAAGAGAGGCGTATTTCTGGATCCATAGTTTTTAGATTTTCTTTGATATTGCGTATTTTTATAGTAAGAGCAGTCTCCTGCATTTTTGCCTGCAACATCTTAATTTCCAGTTCGTTTAATTGATTAAACTTTCCTTCAGTTTCGGTAGAAATGGAAATTACATTATGGCTTTTTAGATACTTCTGCTGTTCATTTTCCAATTCATGGAGTTTATTTTGAATATCCAGGCGGCTGCGAATATAAGAGTCATAGGTTGTCTGGAGTGAACTATTTTGCATTCTGATATATTCGTTGACAAACACTTCAGCGAGGGTATTGGCGATGTCTGCGGCCTCATGTGGATTAACTGAGACAGCATAAATATTTATCATACTCTCATTATCTTCTGCCATTTGGACTTCTGTCTGTCCATATAACGCATTGATTGATGATTGGAGTTTAAGTCGGCTGATTACTTCGCGCATATTATGCCGGGTTCGTATCATTTCGATAATCACTTTGGTGTCAAGTGGATCGTGCTGTGACAGCGTTTGTCCTTCAATTCTGGTTGGATTGGGATCGCGAAACAGCATACATCTGGAAACCCAGACTTTTTGTTTGTAGTAAGCGACATAGAAAAAAGCCACGGAGCCAGTCAATAATGGGAGCAATATGAGAAAAATGATTCTTCTTCTCAGTGTAGTAAAGAGAACCTTTATATCATATTTGAAGATATTGACATCTATTCCGCCAAGAATAGATTCTTCAGTTTCGTAGTTATATTTTTCTTCCAATGTCTGCCTCCGGGCAAAAAAGGTTATATCCAATTTTAATTGAATCGATTCCAGAGTTTAAAATAGCGTCTACTCCATTCCGCGATCGAATGATCGGCGGCGGCGCCGGAAACCAGCCTAGTATAGTTCATATTTGCTTTGGAAGCAAACAGTAAACAGGGTAATACGATAAAAAGTCTCGTTCTTGGATGGCGGAAAATCAATTTTGCATCAAAATTCACGGGATTGACGTATAACAGGTTGAGAACCAAGTTTTTGAAAATGGAGGAATGAGTTTGAGCTTTTGCTGTAAACTGCTGATTATAGATGGCATGCTGTAGTTCCTCTGTCGATTTGAGTGGAAGTGCAACTATTTGTTGCCAGAAATCGATGTATGCTTTTTCAAATTGCTCCAGAATCACAGGGAAAAGAGTTCGGGCGACTGAGATTGAGACGGCACCGGGAGAAAACTTGAATTTAACAGCCTGGCGGTAAAGTTCAAAGAAGTCGGCGACCGGAGGAATTTGTCGATATTTTTCCAGTGCGGCAAGTCGCTCCCGACAAAGCAGAGGGTAGTCGCGTCGGGAAAAAAGGAAGGCATCTCCGCAGGCAAGAACTGTTTTCCAGAGGTTTCGAGTGACAAAGTCAACATCTTCAGATGAAAGACTATCAGATGCCAATTTAGCTTTTGCCAATAATAGTCCGGTTCCGCGATTCAGCAGGAGTCTGGCGCCTTCATCCAGCGGCAAATCATTGAGCTCGTGATATGGCAGAGCATCGAGAATGTTTTCCGGCCCGTAGATAACCTTGTGTTTCCTTTTTAATTCCTGCCACATGATGGTATTTGCCACTTTGGGCAGCGCGCTAATATTGTGCGCTGGCCCGAAGTCAACATCCACCTCAAATCCTGTGAAGAAATCGACAGACACAGCGTGGAGTTCGGCATCAAGCTGTTTACGATGTCTTCTGCTGAGTCGATCGGTAATAACGAACAAGTCAAGGTCATTATACATCTGGAGTTGACCGTCTGCGGCAACAAACACCCCGCCTTCACCGCGGCCATAGCCGCCGCCAAGAATAATAGCGGAAATAGCTTTCCCGTGAGGCGTTTGCACGGCCGCGTTGGTCGCATTTTCAAGACATTTTTCTATGCGGGCATCAAGTTCTGCATTGCCATTGACGGTGTAGATACTATTTTGCATACATATCATTCCTGATAAAGTTAAAAGCTAAGTTAAGATTATATTTAATTGAGTGTTTGCCGCTATCCAGAGTCAGGTCGGCGCGAGAAGCGTAAGGCGCAACATATTTTTTGTGCATTGGGCGAACATCTCTAAGATATTGGTTTATGACCAGTTGCAGCGGCAATCGGCGGGCCGAAGTATCTCTTACAACTCTTCTGGCCAACCGCAGGTCGGCATCCGCATGAATAAATATTGAGGTGGTGGCCAAGCCGCGCAACTCTCTAAAGCAAAGCGCGAAAATCCCTTCAACCAGCAGGTAAGCGGCCGGTTGAATCATTTCATTCAGTCTGGTGACACAATGAGTTTTAAAGTCATAAAGTTGTTTGGGTACCGGACGCCCGAGCGTCAGTTGACACAGGTGTTTCTGAAGCAGCGTAATATTGGCAGCATCCGGATGATCGAAATTGTCAGCGTCGCTCTGCTGGGGACTAAGAGCGCTTAAATCATGGTAATAATTATCCATTGACAACAATGTGGTGGTGCCGCACTGCTGAAGTTTTTGCTTCAGGCCATGAGCCAGAGTAGTTTTGCCGGAGCAGGAACCACCACAGATGAGAATAATCTTGTTATCAGTTTTCATCAACATGCTTCAATAGGTTGGCAATTAAAGTGTAAATGACGATTTTAATGTCCATCAGCATACCATCATGATAGGCATAGTACAATTCATCAATACGAGACTGCTGTTCGTCCTGATCGTGAGCAAGCATTCCGCTATAGGAAAATATTGCTGGTTTATAAGTCGGCATCTGATTTATTAATGCCATATTTTCGTTAGAGGCTTCGAGAATGCGGTTTCCCGCCAAATAGAATTTTCCCTTCAAGCATAAAAACAACAGATGATATTTGTCCAAACTGAATTTCAGAAATAATTTATGAGCAATGTTTTTGCTTTTGCGTTCGTAAAATCCGAGTAATTTTTGTTTTCCACCTGAGTTATCCAGCCAGCAGTTATAGAGTTTGCTCGGTTTGCCGACAAGCGGACGCAGTAGCAGGAATAACGGTAATTGGAGTATTAGTAAGAGCAATGCGAGTAAAGCATGGAAGCCCTTTATCGTGAACTCACTGAATACCTGGTTGTTAATTTCTGAAACGAGAAAGTTGTCAACCACGTCTAAAAGTTCGCCGGAATTCGGATCAACAAGGCGTTGCCTGTAAATAATCTTGTGATTAATTTCCAATTCGGAGCCGATATAGGAATCACCGTAAAGAACGGAGTGTTGGATTAGCGTTTGTGAATCCACCAGACTGTTGTCGCCGATAATAGCACAGGGGCCGATTTTAGAGAAATTTTTTAATTGAATGTTGTTGCCAAGAATAACCGGTTTGTTGATTTTGCAGTCCGGCGTAATTTCGACATTCTGTCCGATAAATACTCCGGGTTCATTGTTATAGCTGGGCATGATAAAGTTTTCCGCTTCGCCTGTAACCATTGCCATATTAAGTTCAAAAAGTTCTTTCACTGATGAAAGTTCGCTCAGGCGGAGAAGACAATTATCAGGAATATCGACGAAATCAATTTCATTGAAATGTTGATATAGGGAATGTTTTTTGATATGGTATAGTCCGTTGCCGTCAGGGAGAGTAAGACTCATATTATTCTGGAGTTTGGCAATTTCGTTGTATGCACTGTCTTTATTGTAATGCAGAAAGAAAAACCCATTGGCGAGCAGCAGGTCATCACCGGCGAGTAGCAGTTTATTGCGTTCCAGAATCTCAGAAACAGTATCGTTGTTTCTGGAAGTGCCGTAGGTTATCTTGAGATTCCACTTTGCTCCATCCTGAAAGTAGTTCTCTATCGTGGCGTCTGGCTCCTCCATGATAAAGCGGATGCTTTCAATTTTGCACAGAGTACAAAATTCCACGAAAAACTCAAGCAACGGTTTATTGGCAATCCGCAACATATAAGGCTGCAGCCCATGAAAGTATTTCCCGGTCCACGCGGTATTTTCGGCACGACAGTTGATTAGACACTTCATGGCTTAAATTCCAGGTAATTGACAGCACCGTAACACGTCTGTTGATGTCTGCTGAACATCAACGGTGTTGAGCGGGGTGGCTTGTTCTATAGTTAAAATCTTGGCTACCATATCAGTAAGCTCCCTTACCGGTCAACACGGCGGGAATAGTTTTCAGTAAAATCACCATATCTTTCCAAAAGCTTCTGCTTTTAATATATTCATTGTCAAGCTCAACCTGTTGCTTGAACGGTATGTCGCTACGTCCGGAGACCTGCCAAATACAGGTGATGCCCGGCGTGATGTGTAAACGTTTGCGTTCCTCAAGTGTGTATTGCGCAACCTCAGATGGCAGCGGAGGTCGTGGTCCAACCAAACTCATATCACCGATGAACACGTTGAAAAGTTGTGGAAGCTCATCAATACTGAATTTGCGGATAAACCGTCCAACCCGGGTAATCCGCGGATCGTGTTTCATCTTAAAAATGATACCATCGGCGGATTCGTTGTTACTCATCAGCCTTGCTTTGATTGCTTCGGCATTGATATACATTGAGCGGAATTTGTAAAAACTGAAATGCCGCCCGTCTTTTCCCACTCTGATTTGTTTAAAGATTACCGGGCCGGGGGAATCAATTTTAATCAGAATGACGGTTGCAATATAAAGTGGAGACAACAGCACGATCAGCAAAGCTGAAAATATCACATCGCTACCGCGTTTAATTAAATATGACATGCGAATAGTTAATTCCCACATCGCAAGTTTGAGTTTAACATATTTACTGCCCCCGGGCTTGCCGCGATCGATGAGCAGTTCGATCAACTCTTTTCTTACATATTGTGTTGAGCTATATTCTTTTTCCACAATCATCTCCGGGTATATTTGCCTTGTTTCCAGCGTAGCACGCGCATGATAAAGAGTGGGTTGCCAATGACGTAACGTTTAAACATTCGGCCCGGCTCCAACCACAGCCTGAACAGCCATTCAAATCCGATGTCGCGCATCCACTGCGGAGCGCGGCGGATAGTTCCGGAATAAAAATCGAAGAGACCTCCTACTCCCATAACAATATTAGCGTTAAGCTGTTTGAAATGGCGATGAATCCACAACTCCTGCCGCGGCACTCCCAGTGCCACTAAAAGAATATTCGGGGCCATGTGATTGATATGATTTATGGCATCGCTTTCAGTGTAATTATGATCAAAATAGCCATGTCTTTCTCCGACAATTTGAATGCCGGGAAAGGAAATTTCAAGTTTTTGTTTCATCATGTTGGCGATTCCCGGCTTGCCGCCAAGCAAAAACAGCGACAAACCACGCTGAACCGCCAGCCGACATAAATATGGCAGCATGTCGGTTCCATTGATGTTTTCCTTTAAAGGCTGCCGGATTATTTTACATGCGAGCAAAACCCCGATGCCATCGGGAAAAATATAGTTCGCTTTTTTCAAAACTGCAAAGTACTTCCGGTTGGAAAAAGTCTGATTGAAACAGGCCGGGTTGACAAAATACACTTTTTTATGGTTTCCGGCGTTGATATCCGCCATTAATTTGTTTATTGCTTCCGGCATTTCCAGGTTAAGGAAAGATACGCCGAAAAGATTGATGGTTTCCGGATAGGCATTGGCCCTGACATGAAACATGGCTGCCGGAATCGATTTAAAAATAAGGGACAGATCGCTTAAAAAATCGCGACGAAAATTGTATTCCAACTCAATTGCGTGTTTTCCTGCATGTGCAATCCGGCTGCTACTGCGAAGAAACCAAAGATTGAAGATCCCGGGTTTATGATCGAACAGACAAGCATCGCCCGCCATTCGTGTTGATGGCGTGTATGGTTTTATGCTGACGCCGATCAGCGCCAGATCAAAAGTCAGTACATGAAAAAACAGGAAAGCATGTCGTAGTATCGGACGTTCTGTATTGAAATATCTGATTACCACGCGACGTCCGAATTGCCCCCAGACAGCACGCCGCACGAACACGGCTTTGCCGGTAAACAAACTGCGAACAGTGAAACCGAGCAGCAATGGAACCGAACATATCAGAAAAAAAGCAATTGCAAGCGCTATCTCGATAATCTTGGTGATACTCAGAGAGGATATCCGCAGCGCAGTGAACAAAGTTTTCTTAAGTTGTATCATCAAATGGCGTTTGGCGCTGTCAGTAAGACGGGCCTCCATTTTTGTGAGGTCAGAGTGATGCTTTTTCATAAATATCTACCAGTTTGGCTGCATGACGATTCCAGTTAAAATCCTGAACACGTTTTAGTCCGCGTTGCTGAAGCTTTTTACGCAGTTGCGGCATGGTCAGAAGTTTGGCAATTGCCGATGAGATTTCAGCCGGGCGCGAAGCATCGAAACACAAAGCGGCATTCCCCGCAATTTCGCCCAATGATGAGTTGCTTGAGCAAGCTGTGGGTGTTCCACAGGCCATCGCCTCAACCAGCGACAGTCCGAATCCTTCGAAGAGTGAAGGAAAAACATAGAGCGTTGCGGCGCGATAGAGATCAGGTAAAACAGAATTTTCTACGAAGCCGATGAATTTGAATGATGCTGCATCCGGTGAATTAGCGGCGTAGTCAGACACTGGTTCTGCTCCCGGCCAGAAGCTGCCGCCAAGCACCAGATCGTAGCGTTGCCGCAATGTTTCTGGCAACAGCTCAAATGCCTTGATCAGATTGAGGTGATTTTTTCCCGGATGTTCGATGCGGGAGACGTAGAAGATGAAATCTTTTCGCAAACTAAAGCGACGACGAACCGGTTGCGGAGCAAAGGCCGGATCAACAAAAAATCGGGCATCATCAAACCCGTTATAGTTAACCACAATTTTTCTTTCAGGAATATGCCAGTACGTTTTCAAGTCACGTGCTGTACTGCCGCTTACCGCCACTATCCGATCGGAGCGGCGTACGGCGCGCGGAAGGATGTGCTTGATATAGCATATACGTAACATATCATATTTGTAATCAACGTGGTATTGCGACAAGTCATGAACTACGGTGATGGTAAATTTGCGGTAAAACCAAAACGCCCGCCGATTCGCTGCCGGCAACAGAACAAAATCGTATTTCCGCCAACAGATCCGAAAAGGCAATATCAGCAGGTGCCACAACATGTTAATCAGCGGCTTTTTAAGGAGAGGCGAAATCGTGAGATAGTTGACGTTGGGATGTTGCGGCATGCTTTCCCGATCTTCGGGTAAGACAACAACGTCCAATTGATGTTTCGCCAACGCCAAGGCGCGGATAACATTGTAGATGTAAACCGAAATGCCGGATTTTCCGCCATCGTAAGCCATGGCGCTGATCAGGATTTTATAGCTTTGCGTTGATTGGTTAAACATTTTTGCTATTGATATCAGATAATATATAATTGAACCCGGCAATAAAATTTTCCGCAGAAAAGTGTCGTTTTATCATTTCCTGTCCATTCTCGCCAAATTTTTGGGCTATGATTGGAGAGCAAATGAGATTTTGTATTGCCTCTCCCAGCGCGGAAACTTTGCCGGGCGGCACCAGATAACCGTTGTCGTGATCATGCAGCCACTCGGAAACGCCGCCAACATCAAACCCGACCACGGGTATTCCGTGTGCCAGTGCTTCTATCCCCGTTAACCCGAATGGTTCTTGCCAACGGGACGGAAAAACGGCGATATCAGCCTGGCTGAAAAAAAGATCGGGATCGCCTTGCCAACCGAGAAACTCAATTTTGTCGGCAATTTCTAATTCTTCGGCCAGTTGTTTCAACTTGTTGCCAGCATGTTCATTTCCGCCGAGGATGAGCGCCCGATAATCAACATCAACTCCGGCCAACGCGTTCAACATCAAATCAACACCTTTTCCTTTCACCAGTTGACCAACATAGATAATTGTTGGTTTTTCACTGAACCGGGAAGTTGAATTTGGCTGAGATGAAATCCGTTTGAACGGATGGATTTTATAAATCGCATTTGACGGAAATCGATTCATAATCAAATTTTTCAACATGAAATCCGACATTACAACAAACGCATCGCATTTCCTGATTTCCCGCATCAATCGGTAAATGCTTTTCAGGTTGATCAGGCGTAGATGGCCGGATTCTCGAGTTACCATCCCACAGCACAATGAACAGTATAGCGGATTAAACGGCAATGTGCAATTAATTCTGCCAATGGGAAAGTATTTGTGGCGGCGTGGACAGTAATAGTCGTGGTCGTGAACAAAGACTGCGGTCGGGTAAACGCGGCGCAACGCGTTAATCAAGTCCGGATCCGTTACTTTGTGGAGAAATGCCAAGTCGAATTTTTCTTTTTTCAGCATGGAATCAACATCATTCGGAAAGAATACCCGTGAAAAAGGACGTGCGAAATTCTCAAAATCTATGGTTTTTTCAGCGAACAGGCCGTAAACCAGGTAGCCGTTTTCAGCAAGCAATGTAGCCACATCGTGAACGTAGCGTTCGACTCCACCGAAAAAACCAGCGTTGACGGAAACAAACAGAATTTTTTTCTTTTGCTGTTTACTAATTTTTTTGTGTTGCGTGTTCATCAATTACCTTACGATAAAAATCATATAATTTATCAGTTATTTTATCCCACGAGTAAAATGTTTTCACTTTTTGCTCGCCATGTGCGATTAAACGTTGCCGCAATGCAGGATTCTCAGTAATCTGCCGATAAGCTTGCATTAGTGATGAAGTTGATTCCGGATCAAAGAAGATCCCGTCATTACCACTATCCAGCAAATTTTTTAGACCACCGACTTTGGCAGCAATGATTGGGACCCCGGCCGCCCAGGCCTCCAGTACCACAATTCCGAATGGTTCATGCAACGACGGCAAAACAAAAACATCAGCGCTATGATATGCCGCAATCAACTCCTCTGAACCCGGCGGCAATCCCTCTATTATGGTTATCCGGTTGTCAAGTTGTCCGGCTGAGACCAGTCGGCGCAACTCACATCCATAGCGGTCGGAGGTGACCGGACCGATGATTACGCCGTGAATGTCTTCACCCGCAGAGAGCGCTTCGCCAATAAAATCTACCAGCCTTTTCTGATTTTTCTGATAATCGACGCGAGAAACACAGAGCGCCACCTTGGAAGTTGCCGGGATCCGGTATTTTTCACGAAAATCGAACCGTGGCCTGACCCGATAACGTTCAAAATCTACCCCATTGGGGATATGAATCACCGCTTTTTCAGGAAAACGCTCCCGGGTTAGCTCATATTCGTTGTAACCAACGCAAATGATGCCGTCGGCCCCGGCAATGAAAGTGTTATCAAACCCCAACGCAATATCCCAGAATTTACCGTAGTTCAACGCATGCCTTACCGGCTGCTTCATCGCTTTAATCTCCTCCTTTGGCACGTCAAAACAGCCGCCGTGAAAAGAAACAACATAGGGAACACTGGTCTTCAGTGAAACTTTTTTTACCATCTCCGCGAGCCGCGCCATAGTGTGACAATGGATAATGTCGTAACGCTGATGTCCGAGATAACGCATCATGCTAAATGAGTATGGATTGCCGCCTTTTTTATCAAGTCGGATTCGGTTGGTGCGTGACAGAGGAAAATAAGGATAGAAATAAGGGAAACGACGAATGTCAATTCCAGCAACCACTTCCGCTGACGTGGCGGATAGAGCGCTGGTGCAGACGATGTCGGGAACACAGCCATGCGCCGCGAGACAGCGTGCCGTGTTCCAAACCACGGTTTCAGTGCCTCCCCATTCGTCAAAGGAGAATCTTCTCAGAACATTGGCAATCCGCATGGAGATATCCTGTCTTTATATCCTAAAATTCAAAACTAATTTTTAATTCGGCTGATCCGACGAATCGGATGGAGCAATGTTATTTTTTCCTGCACCCATCAATTCACTCATCGTCCTCGACTCCCGGCAAAATAATCTCGCCTTCCACGCCAGACCGCAAAGCGCTGGCATAACCGGTAGATTATGCCGCGCGGAACTTCAAGTAATTGTCTTTCCCGCATCAGAAAGCAGATATCTCTGGCGCTTTCTGCCAGCCAGGGAACAATAAAACCACGAAATAAAAGCTGTCTCGAACCATAGATTCTTCCCTCAGCCACTCCTTCGTGATAGAATCGCTTCCAAACTTCCGGGAGCGTATAGTTATGAGAGTGTTCCACCACCGCGTCAGGAACATAAACAATCTTAAATCCGAGACGTTTCATACGATACGACCATTCGACATCTTCTGAATATTGCAAATCTTCAGCAAAGGGATGCTTGCGCAGCACATTTGCTTTAACGGCTGCCGTAGCCAGCGAAAAAAAGTGGTGCCATTTCGCGGAAACGTGGCCATCGCCGAATGCTCGCTGGTAATCTTTGCGCACCAATGGAGTGGCATCGGGACGCGGTTCCTGATTGCCGAAAGCGGCTGCTATTTGTTCATTTTCAATTAAAGGTTGGATAAGGTTTCCCAGCCACTGCGGGTTCCGTGGTATACAATCGGAATTATTAAAGACAATAATTTTGCCTTGACAGCGGGTTACGGCGGAATTTAATATTTTCCCCGGCACATACTCTTTGGGCGCGATCTGGTAAGATTTTTCTGGATTGTAACGCTGAATTACAGTAAAAGTGCCGTCAGTTGAGCCGGAATCGACGTTCAACAGTTCAAAATCCTGGAACTCCTGATTGCTTATTGCGTTGAGAGTCGCGGTAATCAAGTCGACGTCATTCATTGAACGCATGACAATACTGACTAACGGCATCACGTTTTATCCTTGTCGGGAGTTATTTCGAAGTTGGTGACATTGAGTTCGCTGTAGCGGTTGCGCCTGATGTTTGTGGCGATAGAGTGGATGATGCTCATACCCCGTCCGGCAGTGGCAAACCGGCTATTTTCGTTCCAGATATCTTCGGACGGGGTTTCCGGTTTAGTAGAAAATGACCACTTTTTCCCTTTGTCCAGAATAGTCAGGCGGACCATTGACTGATTATCCACATGCAAATCCACCAGAATGCCGGGACGCGTCTGACGACGATCGTCAAGTCCATGCATAATGATGTTGTTGAGAAATTCACCAAGCAACAACTCAACTTTAACTCCCAGTTCCATATTGTCGGTATGTTCAGAAACAAATGATTCACACGCTGAACAAAAAGTGTTAACCTCCGACATCAGTGGTGGAACCCGTCTGATTAATCGGTTATCCTGGTCCACTTTCTTTAATGTAATCAGACAGATGTCGTCATCTGCTTTATCATAACCCATTTGCGGCAGGGCCTCGCGCACCCGGTAGGGTATGATGGCTGGCTCTTCGCTACCCGCAATACTTTCAAGGAGCTGCAACATTTTGTCCATACCCAACATTTCTCCATTGTGATTACTGATTTCAAAAGCGCCATCGGTGGTGGCGAAAAAAACCGAATCATCCTGGAATTTTACTTCTACCGCATCTTCCTGACGATAGGTATAATCGCGATCCCAGCCGATCGGAATACCACCTTTGTTTTTCTGATTCAGTATCCTTATCTCTGACGTTGTTTCGCTATATTCAACCAAGCTCGGGTGGCCGGCGCTGAAAAATTCAAGATGATTCTGGGAAAAATCAAACAGCGCCACAATACAGGTCATATAACTGTCATGTCCAAGTTCAGTGCAGAATATCCGATTAATTTGGTTGAGTACCTCAGAAGTGAGAATTTGCCGTTCGCCATACCCGATGATCATTTTTATCAGTGATTGTACCGCACTCATATACAGCGCCGCCTGTATTCCATGGCCGGCAATATCGCCGATAAACATAAAATAGCGCCCACCTCCGAGTTTGATGACATCAAAAATATCGCCACTGACCTTTTGCGCCGGTTGGTAGACCGATGAGACCAGCATATCATTTTCCAGCATTATCCAGTCTGGAATCAGCAAACGCTGGACCTCCGAAGCCAGACTCAAATCATTTTCCAGATCGGCGTAATAGCGGTGAGTTTCGTCATCGGAACGTCGACTGCCGGCGGCCTGCTGGATTTGACTAACCAGTTCCTTGCGGATAAATGGCTTTTTCATGTAGTAGGTAAATTTATCTGCCGAGATTTTCGCAATCAGATCATTATCAATGGTGTCGACAATCGCGGTAAGATAGATGATAGGCAGTTTGGGGTCAATTTCACGAATCAGTTTCCGCAATTCGAAACCATCAATGCCGGGCATAATAACATCAAGCAGTGCTACATCGTAAGTATTGGCCTTGAGTAGTTCGATGGCTTTATCGGGGCTGCCGCAAGTATCAAGCGTTATTCCCTCGTGCTTTAACGCCTCCTGCAACAACAGGAGATTGAATTTTTCATCATCAACCGCCAGCAGACGAAGTTCCATATTGTTGTCCATTTGTGTAATTTGTGGATAAAAAACTTTGCCAAACACCGCGACAAAAAAGCCGGACAAAATCAATCATCAGGTGCAAGGATTTTCCAGATTGCCTCTTGATTTTTTATTTTACGCTGAAGGCTTCAATCGCCGCGTCGAGATTATCAAAAATGTCAAAAATTTTATAGGCCCGGGTGATTTCAAAAATCATCCGGGGCTTGTCCTGTAGCTGTGCCAGCTTGACATCACCGCCTGCTTCGGTTGCCGTCTTTAAGCAGGAAACAATACTCCCCAGCCCGGTGCTGTCTATGTATTCGAGCTTATCCAGATTAAGAACAAAATTTTTCTGTTTTGCGCTCAATTCACGGAATTTGCTTTTGATCTGAGGAGCATTGGCGGCATCAAGTCTGCCGGCAATATCAATCACTGTTATGCCTTTTTTATCGTAGCTGTTCAACTGCATATGTTGCTCTCCCTGTATTATATGATGATTTTGTCAATGTATGCCCGGGCATCGTTGTCTCTTAATATTCTCAACCTCTCAACCTCTCAACCTCTCAACCTCTCAACCTCTCAACCTATGCGCCATTGTCGCTTAATATACCGTAGTTTATAGATTATTGCCAGCAACAAAGTGATATATTGTTGTGAATAAGGGCTTGGTGGGTAATCCCTCACTCTTTCCTGGGCGAAGCCGACCGTGCCTCGGTTGACCTCAATTTTTGACGAATAAAATTTTTTCTCTTTTTTTGAAAAGATCGTTTGCATTTTTAACCGACAGCATTATATTGCTGTCGGTTAACG
>JAGYNC010000003.1 GCA_018400135.1 Victivallaceae bacterium | reverse complement strand
ACGCGACCTGGTGGATCAAGCAAACCGTCATTCGCGCCATAGCAGAACAATCCCGTATCATTCGCATTCCGGTGCATATGGTTAATACTATTAGTACAATGAATCATGCGGAACAGAGATTTATTCAGGAATACGGACGGGAACCAGCGGTTGATGAGCTCGCGGCTGTATTGGAAATCCCCGTTTCGCGCATTAGCGCCATTCGTAAAATGGCGCGACAGCCCATTTCTCTACAGGCTCCGGTCGGCAATGCCGAAAGCGACTCCGTTTTGGAAGACGTTTTGGCTTCGGATGAGACAACAAGTGACCCGATACATAAAATTGCTACTCGGGTAGTCCGGGAAAAACTTCACGAAGTGTTGGCGACATTACCGGAACGTGAACAGCAAATTTTGATTATGCGGTTTGGCTTACTCGGACGCAATCCTATGACTTTGGTTGAGGTTAGTGAACATTTCAATTTAACCCGTGAACGGATTCGTCAACTTGAAATACAAACACTGGAAAGATTGCGTTCACCGTCAAAACGAAAATTCTTTGACGGTCATTTTCACGCCGGGTAGTGCTTCGTGAAAATGGGAATTCGGTGTTTTGTCGGTATTGTTCGTGGAACTCCAATATTCCTGCAGTGAATGAATTGAAGTAAATGAATCATGTCTGGCCAACGCATTGGGTGTTTTTGATGTTGTCCAAGGTGGTTCCCAAACAACAGGAGAAAGAAATATGGACAGTCGTTTGAAATTTATCTTTAAACGTCGTAGTGTTCGCAAATTCAAAGCCGAACCGGTCGAAGCTCAGCAGATCAATGAATTACTAAGCGCGGCAATGTCTGCTCCTTCAGCGGTAGCCAAGGACCCCTGGCGTTTTATTTTGTTGCGCGATCGAAGCAACCTTCAAAATATTGCGAGTTGTTTACCCAACGGTAAATTCCTGGCTGAGGCACCGTTGGGAATAGTAGTTTGTGGAGATATTGATCAAGCACACGACAACACTGTTTCCTATATGTTGCAGGATTGTTCGGCAGCCATCGAAAATATATTACTGGCGGCTTCCGAAATTGGGCTCGGCGCTTGCTGGTTAGGGGTGCATCCGCGCGAAGACCGGATAAAAAACATCTCTAAATGTTGCCAACTTCCAGCCAATGTTATTCCGATTGCGGTAATCGCACTGGGGTATCCGCAAACCATTCCAGACCCGCG
Source organism: Victivallaceae bacterium (assembly GCA_018400135.1). GTDB lineage: Bacteria > Verrucomicrobiota > Lentisphaeria > Victivallales > Victivallaceae > M55B135. Next base: position 36,753 of record JAGYNC010000003.1, on the reverse strand, counting down.
AAACCGCTACAACCCGGCATTCGTCAAACAAGAAAAATGGAGTTAATATCAGATAAATGAAAAATCAGCATAAAACCAGGTTGAAACGGTTAAAAAGACAGCGAGAATTGCGTGGCGGCAGAGGACAGAAGAACCGGCCGCGGTTTCGCGGAAAAATTACCGTAACCGCCGGAGGTTTCGGGTTTGTGGCCTTGCCACCTGGCGAAGAGGGTGAAAAAAATCCTGACATTTTTATCCCACCGCGATTTTTAAACTCTGCCATGGATGGAGACGAGGTCGAAATTGAATTATTACCTGACCGTCCAGATATTTCAACCCACCATGATCGCGGCCCTGCAGGCAGAATCGTTACTGTTATCAACCGGGCACATGATATTATTGTCGGAGAAGTTATTGCCGGCCATAAAGCACGTCCTCTGAATAAACGTATTGCGACGGATGTCAAAATCAACGGAAGCTTGAACGGTGCCAGGCGTGGAGATTGGGTTGAGGTAAAATTGCTGCATTCTAATGCGAGGAACGACACGCTTTCCGGGTCTATGGCCGGAAAAATCGGTGCGGCAGGCACAATTGAGAAGGATTTGGATGCCATCTGTCGGGAGTTTAAATTGCCGACGTTCTATTCGGATGAAGAGAATGCAAGGGCTGCTGCTATCAAACCCCGACCTGTTGTCCGTCAACCCCTGGAGTCCCATTACTGTGTTACTATTGACCCGATTGATGCCAAGGATTACGATGATGCGATATCGGTTGCCCCGGGAACTAATCCTGAAGAGCTGGTTTTGGGGATACATATCGCGGATGTTGCTGCCTGGATTGCTCCTGAATCTTTCTGGGACAAAGCGGCGATTGAGCGTGGTTTTACCGCCTATCTTCCCGGTCGCACATTGCCACTGTTACCAAAATCTCTAACGGCCGCCATCAGTTTGACACCCAATATTGAACAACCAGCCCACTCTGTTTTAATAAGAGTACACCGGCATACCGGGAAAATTCTTGGTTCCCAAAGATTACACTCAATTATACGAATCAGAAATAGGCTGAATTTCGACGAAGTTCAGGAATATATCGATAAGGGCACCGTCCCTTCAGCATGGGACACACAACTTCCCGTGGAACTTAACCGTATGCTCACGCTTTTCCGTACCATGCGTCGTTACCGGAGCGAGACTGAAAAGTTTCTTCACATGTCTATACCGGAATCCCGGGTGCTTTGTGATGAAGAAAAAAATGAGATTATTGGCATTGTTCGTAAAGCGCAACGGGAAGCGGACGAATTGGTTGAAGAGTTTATGTTGGCCGCAAACACTCAAGTTGCAACCGAATTTATCGACAAATCTCTGCCGGGCATTTTTCGGGTACATCCCGAACCTGAACCAGAAAAACTCGAAGAGTTTACCGCTCTTTGCCTTGATGTATTCGGCGTTTCTCCGGGAGATTTGTCCAGCCGCACTGCTTGTAACCGATTTCTTGAAAATCTTCCTGACGGGCCGCGCCGTCCGGCAATACTTAACGCCTTCCTGCGCTCGCTACCACGTGCCTCTTACGTCGAAACTCCGGCATTGCACTTCGGACTTGGAAAAACACGGTATCTCCATTTTACCAGCCCGATACGGCGTTATCCTGATTTGCTGGTTCATCAGCAGCTGTGGGAACACGATACTGCCGGTCGACTCAGATCCAAAAAAATCACTGCCGATATGGCGCGGGAGTGTTCCCAAAAAGAGGAAAATAATGATAATGCCTATTATACAGCTAATGACCGTCTTAAACTGCGTTATCTTGTAGAAGAAATGGGGCGCGGCCGTGAAAATATGCACGAGGGAATTGTTGCAAAAATTACCTCTTCAGGTATGAGTGTTGACATTCAGGATATCGGTATCTACGGTTTTGTCCCGCTGGATAAACTTTCCAATGATTTTCGTCGGCAGGGTAATCGCCTGGTGTCGCATGACGGTAGAAAATCCTATAAGTGCGGAGATTATGTTTACCTTAAATTGTCAATGATTGATCCAATCAGAGGAGCAGCTATTTTCCGTCCGGTGTGACTAGCAAAATTTAGAACCGACCATGCCAAAACAGTATAATCGGGGTATACGGCTTTGAAAGTAGTGAGAGGGAGCGAAAAATTGAATATGGTATTTGATTTTTTTTACAACCGGGGTAGTGTAACGGTTCATATACCTATTTTTATAAAAAATCTGAACTGCAAGAGTTGTGAATCATGAGCGTATTAACAGTAATTCTTTATGTGATTGTGGTGGTAGTAGCGTTGCTGCTGATAGGATTAATTCTTATACAGCAATCCAAAGGTGGCGGATTCGGTACTTCATTCGGCGGTATCGGCGAATCTGTATTCGGCGCTCATGCCAGCAGTCATTTGACAAAATTAACTGTAATTATGACCACCTTATTCTTCATCCTTACATTAGTTTTGGCAGTTATTGTCGGTCGACGTGGGACCGAACAGGGTATTGCTGAAAAAGTTGTTGAACTTGAGCAAAACTCAAGTCAACCGGCAGTTGTTGGCTTGCCGTCGACAAGGCCCCCGGTGGATTTGCCGGAAGCAGTACCGTCTGAAATTGATACGCAAAATGCTGAAACACAATCCAGGGATTTGGAATAGTTGTGTCGCATCGCTGAAGAAGGTGGTTTGTTTTAATTAATTTTGCCTCCATATAGGGCAAGTTGGATAGTTTTGTAAACTACAAGGGAGGATTTAGTGAAAACTTTGCTCGTGACCGCTTTTTGTTTGGTTGTGGGGTTTTTCCCCGTTTTAAAAACAACAGCGCAAAATTCACAATTCAAAAATGTAGAGGTTAAATTATCACTCGAGCGAACCCCAAAGTTCTCAATTTCCAACACGCCAAACTCCTCGTCTTCAGGAGCAGGAAAATGGCTCTTAGTTGAGTTGAGTTACACCCCTCCCAAGCTTGCATTGGCATCAAATAGTTACCGCTGGCTTGATGAGCCCGGCATCGAAGCCGAGGTGATCTTTCCTGCCTATTACAATGGACAAAATGTGATGGCTCTTCTCTCTGGAAAAGTCGTTTACTGGTCAATTCCACTGGATGGAAAAAAACATTATTCGCTGTTACTGGTACCTCCGCAAATTATAACTCGCTACTCACGTCCCGGTAAAAAATTGAAAGAATCTGATATTATCGCGCGATTGTCGATGTATACGCGTGAACGTCAACTTCTTTTGCGGGCGTTCAATGATAAAATGTCCTTTTCAGAAAATCAGGCCAATCGGTTGATTTCGCAACTTGCTGCTCCGGTAAGTACAGCTTTGCGACTCCCCAATACCGTTTTATCACGTAATAGGACACCTTGGGCGTGGATAGATTATGACCGTTATAATTTAATTAAGGATGAAATCGGGGCAAAATAGCACGGAATATTTAGGCGATGGCAAAAGAAAATACAATATTAGCCGTTGACATTGGCGGTGAAAGCCTGAAAATGGCTGAATTCTCATTCCTTTCCGCCGGTAAAGTGCAACTTGAAAAGTTTGCATTTATGGAATATGGGGAACAAGATAAAGATGCCACTGCCAGTGAGGTTTTTAGCGTTACTTACGAGAAGATGCTTGATGAGCACCAGTTTAAATCAAAATCCGTGAGATTGTCCATTTCCGGACAGGCAGCTTTTTCCAGATTAAGTAAACTGCCACCGCTCGGAGAAAATCGGCAGCGAGTAGAACAGATCGTTGAATACGAAGCGAAGCAGACAGTTCCGTATCCTATGAATGAAGTGGTTTGGGACTATCAGCTCGTTCAGCGCGTTTCGGCATCTGACGCAAGCGAATCTTCTCCGGTAGCAGCAGATGAGGCTGCCGCAGAATCGAGTGTGAGCGCAGTGCCCGATACCGGATTAACTGAATCAGCCGAGATGGAATCACTGTTTATTGCTGTAAAGCGGGATTTAGTCGAGCCTATCGCCGAAATTATTCAGGATTCCGGTAAAGATGTGCTGTCCATTGAAATTGCTCCAATCGCTTTTTTTAATGCTGCTAAAGCCAATGAGATTGGAAATGAACATTGTGATTTGCTATTGAATATCGGAGGCCGTTGTTCCAATCTGGTCTTTGCGGATAAAGGAAGAATCTTTACTCGTACTATTCCTATTGCCGGCAATTCAATTACACAACAGATTGCCAAGGAATTCGGTATATCATTTGCTGATGCTGAAGAACTTAAACGGCGGCACGGCTTCGTTGCTTTGGGCGGCGCCTATGAAGAACCTGATTCGGAGGTGGCGGCGACGGTTTCTAAAATCGCCCGTAATGTTATGACTCGGCTTCACGGCGAAATCAACCGCTCTATCAATGTTTGGCGTTCCCAGTATGGCGGCAATCGACCTCAGCGACTGTTCCTCGGCGGTGGTAGCTCGTTAATGGCATATACTCCACGGTTTTTTAACGAAAAACTGAAAATGCCGGTTGAATATTTAAACGTTTTTCAAGTGGTTGCCATTGCCCCGGGAATAAATAAGGAAGAACTGCTGGAAGTAGCTCCCATGTTTTCCGAACTCATTGGCCTTGGATTGCGTCAAATAGTTGATTGTCCCGTGGAAATAAGTTTGACGCCTGAATCCGTCAAAAGATTTAAAGCACTTCAGAAGAAAAAACCATATTTCTACGCCAGCGCTGTTTCAATGGCGTTATGTCTGTTGATTTTTTATTGGGGAGTAAATCGCCGATTACAATTTGATAAAATCCGGGTTGACCGAACCAAGGAAGAGGTCAAGAAAACCAAGGCAATGGTAGATAAAATAAAGTCGGCAATGCAGGAGATGAGTGGAGTAAAAAGTCAGTATGATGAGGCTCTCAAAATCATTGATTCGCGTCGGGCTTGGATTGGGCTGTTAAATGAGCTTCAGACAATATTGCCTGATGTAATGTGGTTTGTTAACATAGCCCAAGCGGACTCAAAAACCTCCAAGGCTGCCGGCTCGGATAATATTTTCGGAGGCGGTGTTTTCGGTGGAGGAAAGGGAAAGTCCACTTCCGGGTCACGCTCGGAAATATCGAGTCTGAAACTGGTCGGGTATACTCTGGTATTGCAGCCCAATCTCCTGTTGGAAGATAGATTGAAGAAAAGTTTGTTGAAAAGTGAAATTTTCGGTGATGGTGATGACGCTGTTGAGTTTAAGAGCTTTGAAGGCGACAGGGGAACTCATAATATTATCTCTTTTGAATTATTGGCAAAATTGAAACAACCGTTAAAGAAATAATGAATCGATTTTTTAAAAAAAACTTGGTGCTGATGATCGTAACAGGGGGAACTCTGATTGTTGTCATCGTACTAATTTATCTGGTGGTTATCCGGCATGGTGAAATGACCAGATACCTGGCTGAGACACAACAGCTGATCAAGGATATTCAAGCTTTAAACAAGCAAAAGCCATCGCCAGCCGCTGAGAACCTTCTCAAAATTAAGAAAGACACTCAGGGTTATCAAATAATGTTGAGCGAATTACAGCAACGCTTTGGTTTCCCTTTCAGTGAAGCTCTGGATAAATTTACCAGAGAGCTGGGCGTTGAAACCGTTGATTTTGAAAAACGTTTTCGTGAATATTGGAAAGAAAATAATAAGGGCGGAATTACCGGGGATCAAGTTTTTCGTATGTTCAGGGCTTCTCTGGATACAAGTGATGAACAATGGAATAAGGCAATATTAGAGTTTACCTACGAGGCGCGAAAGCGGACTTTGGAAAATATAGATGCCAATAATGTCGAAGAAATCCTCATGGAGGCGTTGGGTGTTCCCAGAGATATGTCCGGATCAGTTGTTAAATGTACGACTTTTATGAACAACTTCAGGGACATTTTGCTCAAATATATCAAAGAACGTAGAGTTAATATTAGCTCGGATGCTACTTCATTTTCTTTCAATCTGACAGGATTGCCGGAAGTTAATCAGATGCCGGCAATTGTTAAAAACTGGAATATAATTGGTGACTTGGTTCGCCGAATTGCCGATTCTAAGGTTGGCGACTTGACTTCTTTTTCCAAGGGCGATATCAACGGACGGCGTGAGGGAGATTATATTTTTTATCGTTTTACGGTTGGTTTATACGGGAAGCTTGATGCCATCCGGCAGTTTCAACGAACATTATATGATGCTTATCAGCAAAACCGGGTATATGTGGTGCGTTACATTCAACTAGAAAAGTCTGGAGATGGAGTAAAACGATTACTGGACGATGAGAAAGTTACAGGGAAAAGTGGCATCACAACAGGACAAAACATAGGAATTCAAGGTCGGCGTCGCGATCCTTTACGAGGAACACAGCAGACGACCGCTCCAGTGGAAGCCAAACCGGATGCCGGAGCCGGAGAGAAGGATATCCCGTTCTATCAGTGTAAGGGTTACGGGCAACCGATTATTGGCGCAAATACGCGATGTAATGCTGTTTTCGAAATAGAATACGTAGCTTATGTCGGTAATGAATTAAATTAACATTTGGAGACCACAAGGTGGACTTTCTCAAGCGACATTATGAAAAGATAATATTGGCAACCCTGCTGATAACTTTTCTCGCTCTGCTGGTCTATCTTATCAATATTATAACTTCTACGGCTGAAGTAAGCTCTGAAAGTTTGAAAATACCGACGCCAGCACCTGACTATGACAAAACCGATTTTACTTCATCAGAATTCAACATAGATAATACCTTTACTAGGGAAATGTATTGGCTGGAATCTCAACCCCGTAATAAAAACAGTCACTATTATACCGATTTGATCATCCCTGTTACGAGTGCCCGATGCCCGCATTGTAAAAAGATTGTTCCTGAATTTTACTTTCTGAACGCCCCTCATAAATGTTTTTTTTGTAAAGGAGATTTGCCAAAACCTCCCGATGAAGGTAAGCCGTTAGAAATTGACCAATCATTGGTTGATACTGATGAGGATGGTATTCCGGACATGGTTGAGAAGAGATTCGGGCTTAATCCCAACGACCCGAAAGATGCTGATAGCGATTTGGATGGTGATGGTTTCACCAACCTCTTCGAGTATCAGTCTGGTACTGATATGAACGATCCCAAAAGTCATCCGGCAATGTATTTGCGGTTGCAAATGGTTGAATTGCGACAGGAACAGCTACCCATTATTCTGCAAAAGGTTAGCGCAATCAGTAAACAAAAAAAGCATTGGGATATTCAAATTAACTTTACTAAGTCAGACCGTAGCCGATTTTATCTGTATGGTGATATGTTGCCAGTTGAAGGCAAGGAGTATAAGATAATTGACGTTATTCCCAAATATTCGACCAACGAGGTTACTGATAATGTTGCAGTAAATGTTGATGAATCCCAAATTATTATCCAATCTCAGGACAAAACTCAGGAAAAAATTACACTGACAGTTGGGCAACCAGCTTATTTCCCCCGACCTAAAGCCGTTATATTAGACGTTACTTCGCAGAATGAATACAAACTCAGTGAAGGACAACGTTTCAGTATTGGAAATGAGCGGACCGGAGTATATCAGTATATGGTTAAACAGATTGATACCGCTAATGTGCAGGTTTTACTTGATGATTACAGTGAAACCCCTAAAAAGATTTGGGTTACCAAAGAAAGACAAATACCGCCGGTGGTTACTGCCGGTACAGAACGACAACCCATGATGACCGATGATGCCATACCTCGTGATGCTGACCCGGGGTTATCATCGAGGGTGCCGCGGTTGCCAAGCATTTAACTGGCAAAATGTGTATTGCTTGTTCAAAATTTGATAAATAAAGGTAAGTTAATGCCTTAATTAATTTAATTAATTCATTACTCAGGATATGAACATGAAAATTTATCTCCAATTTATAAACCACGTTACAGTATTGTTTATTGGATGTGGACTAATATTGACAATAATTGCTTCAGATAAAACAACTGAAATTGAACGGGTATTCAATAACGTTTCTGCTGAAAACGCCCGGCAGTTCAAGTTAATTGATGAAATGATTTCACAAGCAAATCAGTTGGCGCGTGACAAACAGTATGCCGGCGCTATGGAAATATACAAAAAAGTCCAGGAATTGCTTAATCAACAAGAAGGTCAGTTCGCCCGTTTTAAGCGAGAAAGGTTTGCACGCACTTTTCAGTCGTTCAGAAACACCTGGGTACAAGCGGTGATGACGGAGGCCAGAAATACTGCCAATCAAGGTCAATACGAGCAGGCTATCAATATTGCTTCCGAAGTCAATTTGATTGATCCGCAACAAACCGCTTTGGTCGCGGACTTTGTGGAATATTGTAGAAAATTACGTCGTGCAGCCGAGTTCCGCGATAAGACAACTTTGAATGAGGCCGACAATAATTATAAAAATCGCCGCGAACAAATCGACTTGTTATTTCGGGAGGCGCAAATTCTTTATAAAAACCAGCGTTACAATGAAGTGCGTAATAAGCTGGAGCACATATTTCTGGTTGACCCATATAATCAGTCAGCTATTGATCTATTAAATGCTACATATGAGAAATTGTATAAATATGCGTTAGAAAGGCGCAAAGCAGATATCGAGGAAATGCTTGCCTACAATCAATGGCAATGGAACGAACCAGTTCTGCCGATCCATATGCAGCGGTCAATTGAATCCGGCGCCGAAATAAAACGAGATAGTGCCGGATTGTATCAACGTCTTGAACAAATAATTTTTCCGGGAATTGAGTTTGAAGATGCTGATATTTTTGCCGTCATTCGACAGCTGAACCGTCTCAGTAAGCGCTATGATCCGGATAAGGCCGGTGTAACCATCGTTTCAGGATTTGATAAAACAACTGCCGAACAACTGCCTAAGGTAACCATGAGCTTTTCTAAAATTCCAATGGGCGAGGTGTTGCGGTATTTGTGTCAGGCCACCGGGTTAAAGTATAAGGTTGATGAGTCCGCGATTATTATTGGTGTGAATGTCGATACCATGCGCACTGCCTACTTTCCCGTGCGTGGCGACTTGATTGCAGGCATTACCGGAATCGCTGATGCCGGAGCTGAGGGAGGAGAAGGCAATGATAGAATAGCAGAAATGAGAACCGAAATGGCTACAAAGGACGGTGAGTTTGCCAATCTAGAAGATACTTTTGACCCGGATAAAACGACAGCAGCGCCCAAGAAGAATTTGACATCCGAAGCTTTAATAAGATATTTCGATGATCGCGGAGTTAAGTTTGATCCGGGAGCTACGATCGCTTATAACCGTCGCCGGGGAGTTCTTGAGGTTACCAATACTTCTGAAAATTTGCGCAGACTGGATGATTTGTTGCGACAATTGGATATCAAAATACCGTTAGTGATGATTGAGGCAAAAATAGTTGAAATATCACAGATTGATCTTGAAGAATTGGGTTTTGATTGGTATTTTAACGCATCAGGTAATAGTTGGGATATTAATCGCAATGGCCCCAATCAGGCACAGGTAAGTCCGTTGCGGCATTGGACCAGCATTGTGGAACCGAATACTCCGGGAGGAACCAGCCCTTCCGGAAGTTATAAAGTAATTAATGATTTGAAAATATTTCCCAATTTCGGCGAATCTCTGTTCGGCGCCGATGCTGATGTCAATCTCAGCTTAACTGTCAATGCCATAAGTCAAAATGAGCGGACAGAAACTCTGTCAGCTCCGAAAATTATTTCCACCAGTGGTAGTCCGGCAACCATTAGAATGGTTGAGCAAACTTATTTTCCTACTGACTGGGATGAGCCCGAAATGGAGGTCAGTGGTGATACTGTACAAATAACCCCACCCAAGCCAAACTTCGATGAAGCTACTGACCTTGGTATTCTGTTTACTGTCAGACCGGTGGTCAGCCCGGATAATTATACGATAAGTCTTCATTTGCAACCACAGGTTGTTTCCTTTTTGGGGTGGTCTTACTATCCAATTAATATTCAAACTGGTTATATTTCGTCGGATGGAACACAAACAGCGGGTCAGTCCATACAGACCGAAATTAAAATGCCGCAAATGGCAAGGCGTGATATTGATGTACATTTAAAAGTTTACGACGGAGAAACTATTGTGCTTGGTGGAATGGTGGAAAATACCGCTATGAGTAGAGGTGATAAGTGGCCGGGACTGGGGGAACTACCGCTGATCGGTCGGTTGTTCCAAAGCCAGATGGCCTATTCTTCGCAAAAAAATTTGCTCATTTTTGTTACTACCAGGTTGATCAACAACGATGGCATCCCGGTTAGACGCCATAAGAATCAGGCTATACCCGAATTTTACAGATAATATAAGCAAGCAGTATGAGGTTGTTAATGAAAATATTTTCCCTAAGCGGATTTTCAATGATAGTGTTTTTTGCAGCCGGATTGGCATTTACTGGCCGTGGCGCTGATAGTGCTACTCCTGAAAATGTTACTGATAGTATTAAAGATGCCATAAGCCGCCAGCTTGTGTCCGAACAGGAAGCAGAAGCAAAAGCTGCCGAAAGTGTCAGGCTGGCAAATCAGGAATTCAGTAAAAGTAACTACGAAAAAGCAATTTCGTATTATCTTGATGCCATAAGCATTTTGAAAAATATCGGTAACGAAGGAACAGCCTTCAAGCGTCAGATAAAAAAATGCCAGGAGCAAATTTATAAATGTTATTTCTATTGGGCCCAGGATTTGGCGGATAAAGCAGAAAACAGGACTCAGGCTGGAAAACTCGATGAAGCCATCAGTTATTGTAAGCAGGCTATGGAAATTTACCCTCCAGCGCGTCGTGAAATGGAGGCCCGCATTGCGAGATATAAAAGGCTGCGTCAGGCCGCCATTAGAAAAACGGAAGTCACTGAAAGCAGCTTGGTGCCCAATAAGGAAAATGATAATTTTGATATTCAGGTAATGCTCAAACAGGGTAAATTACTTTATGAAGCTGGCCAGTACAGTAGTGCAAAAAGTAAATTTGAGAAAATTCTTCTGATAAACCCCTATAACCTTGAGGCAATTCAGGCACTGCGCGCGGTGAATATCAAGATTTATGAGGGTGGCGTTGAACGTGCCGACAATGCCCTCAAAGAGCGAATGTCAGAAACCGCCTGGAAATGGGCTACACCGATAGTTCCTGAAACCGTTACTGGAGCAGGCGAGGGGATTCTCTCGCCTGAAGATCAAGTGGTGCGTCCCACTGAGATTCAGGAAAAACTAAAAAGTATCATCATTCCCAGAATCGATTTTGAAGATATTACTGTTCCCACAGCAATAAAATATCTGATCGACCAAAGCAAACAACTTGATCCCGAAGGAGACGGAGTTAATATTTTTCTTAGATTAACGCCAACAGCGGCCGATGCTACGGTTAAACAGCAACAACAGACTCAGGGCAATTTTGATGGCGGGTTTGATCAACCCGGTCAGGCTGAACAAGCCGCCCGGCCTGCCCAGACGGCTCAGGCAACTCAGCCAGATTTCAGTTCGGAAGGTGTTCCGGTAGTCAATATTACGCTGGAAAATAAATCACTGGGAGAGGCAATTTATTTCTTGTGTAAGGCGGCAAAACTAAAATATCGGGTAGAAAAATATGCTGTAGTAATTGCATCTGAGGACATTCCATTGGATGATTTGGAGACAAAAGTATTTCCATTGGAACATGCAGCATTGGCTGATATCGGGGGCGGGGAAGACCCTGCCATGCTTAAGAAACATTTTGAGGATCGCGGGATAGCTTTTCCCCAAGGTTCAAGAATTGTCTATGACCCTCGCATCAGCCGGTTGATTGTTACCAACACGCTTGACAATTTGAGTAACGTTGAACAAATCATTCAAAACGACCTCACAGCTAAAGACCCGATGGTGCAGATTCAGACTAAATTTATCGAAATAAGTCAAACTGACCTGGACGAACTGGGATTTCAATATTTAGTCAGTAGTAGTAATACCGGCAATGGACAATTACAGTTCGATCGCAACGATTCTACTATGCGCTCCGCAGGAAATGACGATTTGTTTGTTTTTCACCGAAGTGTGAGTGGGTTTGATTTACAGTTTGCGGTGAAGGCGCTCAACCAGGCAGATACTCAGAATTTGCTTTCATCTCCACGTATTACTACGATAAATGGCCAGCAGGCAACTATTCGAATGGTTTCGGAAATCTACTTCCCGGAGGATTATAGTGATTCAGAAATGACAACTTCTCAGAGTTCAAATCTTGCTGATACTTCGTTATATACCTATATGTCACCAGTGCCGGAATTTGGTGATGCTAAGGAATTAGGGATAATGCTTTCAGTGACACCGGAGGTCGATTTAGCGAGACGAACTATCAGCCTGCAAATGAATCCGGTGGTACAGGGTCTTGTGGACTGGACAGAATATACCTATACTCTTTCGGAGCCCATTAATCGCACCGAGGTTATAAAAAGAGAAGTAATTGCCCAGCGTACAATAGATACCAAAGTAACAATTTACGACGGTGAAACTATTGTTCTTGGTGGTATTATTAAAGATGTTAATTCTGAGGTTCATGATAAGATTCCCATTTTGGGAGATTTGCCTTTGGTTGGCAGACTCTTTCAAAGCCGTTATGCTCAAAGTGAAAAAACTAATTTGCTGATTTTCTTACAATGTCGCCTCGTGAAACCTGATGGATCACACTTTTTCCCGGACACGGAAATTCGCGGCTTGCCTGAATTCAATCGCTTGCGATGATGTATATACAGCAAAGAGCTTGCAACGTTATTGAGTTGGCTTGCTTATAACGAAGTGAAAACCACCGAGTGGAGCAGAGTATGCGGGCTGATGGAATTTTAGTTTTATGTTTATTGCTCAGCCTTGCCGCAGGATGCTCTCCCCCAAAGATAATTCTGCCGCCGGTGGTGCGCGCTGAGGGCTGTTGGAAACACGTTAACGCTCTGGTTGCTTTTGGGCAGAGGTATTCCGGTACTCCGGCAAATCGTCTTCAGGCGCAATATATTGCCAAGCAGGCAATGAATTTAGGAGCCATAGTTGCTGAGCAGCAATTTTCTACCAACACACCAATCGGCAAAATTGCTTTCAGGAATATCGAAGCAACTATCCCGGGCGCGTCCAGGGATTTTATTATTATTGGCGCACATTTCGATAGCAAGATGTTGCCGGATAACATCTTTTTCGAGGGAGCCAATGACGGTGCGTCTGGTGTCGCGCTACTTCTGGAAATGATTCGGGCGATCAATGCCTCAAACATAACTCCCAAGCATACGTTGAAGTTCCTTTTCTTTGACGGTGAGGAGTGTTTTTATAATTACAACCAGCATGACGGTCTTTTCGGCAGTAGATACTATACACAACAAATGACTCCCGATGAAATAAAAAAATGCCGTGCAGTCGTAATTTTGGATATGGTGGCCGATAAAGATTTAAATATTGCCGTGCCGGTTGATTCCAGCGATAAACTTGTTGCTTTGATGCTGAAAATGGCTTCGCAACAGGGAACTGAAGAGAAATTTACCCGTGGCACCAGCATCATTATTGATGACCATGTCCCCTTTCAAAAATTGGGGATTCCGGTTATAAATTTCATTGATTTTGAATTTGGTCCCGACAATACTTACTGGCACACCTCTGAAGATAATCGTCAGAATATTTCCGCCGAAAGCATGAAAATTGTCGGCGATCTTGTTTTGGCAATGCTGTTTTCAGGGGAGATTTGATGAATGAAAGCGCAAAAATTTATTGGGAGATTTTAAGATGTTTGATGAATGCCGCTGAAGTGACATTACGCGCCAGATCAGAAGTATCGCTCTCAATACTTATCCCGGAAATAAACGCCGGTAGCGGTAAGGTGTCGCCAAAAGCTTTTTTGAAAGCTTCGATCAAATTTATTTCGGAGGTGATTTCTTCGTTGACGGGAGGATTGGCAACACAAACGTAGCGGCCGCCGGTAGTGAAATGCCGACCAATGCGCATTTTCCCAATCTGATCGTGCTCCCCAAGATAAAATCCGATAAAAGCGGGACTGTCGGGAATAAACCAACTGTCGCTGGAATATCGTTTATCGCCGAAAAACACGTAGACCATAAGTGGTTCATTGTGCACTTTGTTATCCCAGTTGGCACCGGCCGGGTAGTGTTTTACTCCCCATTTGATAACCATTTTTTTGAAATTTTTTACGCGCATATCCTCTTTTACCAATAATCCCAGCGCCGGTCTTAATGCCTTGATAACTAAACCATGAGAAGAGAAGGAAAAATTGAATTTACTTTTGTCTTCTGCACCATTCTTCAGAATAAAGTTGTTTTTGGCGAGCCAGACGTAAGCATCAAGACGAGGGTTGACGGGAGCCGCAATAACGGTATTTTCAGAAGAGGCCAAGGTGTTACCAGTAATTAGCGCAACAGTGGCGGCAATTATAACATTTTTCATCATATTTACACGCATACCTTTGTAATAATCTGGATCCGTAAAATCATGTTAACTTATTATAATTCAACTTATTACAAGCAGCCGCATCCAATTTATCACAGATTCAGGAATAAAATAGTTTTTATGATTAACACTCTATACATTGAAAAAATTGATTTGCAAGCGTGCAAAGTGGTAATTTGAGCCAGATATTAATTTTTGAAGTTTTTTATTTTTTGTAAACCTAACGGTAATAACCAGTAAGTTGTTAATCATCAAAAAAAAAGCAGAAAAGTTTATAAAATCAGTTTGATTATTGATTTTTTCTTTATAGATTTACTATCGTTGCCCGTGCGGCTAAGTGCAGGGTGGTTGTTAATAACCTGTTGATAACTTATTAATGATCACTGAATTTTTCCGTAACTGTGTTGTTCTCAACATCTTTCGCTACAGTTACGTAAGAAGTTTATTGCAAATGCCGGGTAATCAATGGTTGGCAACGTGTCGTCAAGTTAGGTTTGAACTCAAAATCCTGTCGGGAAAGGTCTGGCCCTAATTTTTTAGGAGGAACTCAGATTCAGTCTTTGACGTTCTTTTGAAAGCTCTTAGTTTCACGACAGTTGAGTAATTCTATGGGATAGAAATCAGTGTTGGTGACTGTTAATAACTTTCAGCTTATTTAGTAATCATTCGCAGTAATTTAAGGAATGGAAAATGCTTAAGGGGGATTTGGAAGCGACGGAAGTCTGGCGTTCGGCATCAGAACGGTTACGGCGACAATTACATGAAGCGACCTATGGACAGTGGTTTGAGAATATTGTTCCGGTAAAACTTTTCGATAGTCTATTGACGCTGGGGGTATCGGATGATTTTTTTGCAGATTGGTTACGTAATAATTTTGGAGATTTATTACATTCGGCACTGAAGGGTATTGATAATGTTGATTATGACTACGAATTGGAAGCGGGATATCGACAGGATGATGCGCAGAATATGCATCGTCCAACCGTTACAGCCAGCAAGGTCAAACCAAAAAAGAAAGTGAAGCCGCGCAACTGTCTAAGTCGTCATACATTTGATAATTTTGTGGTTGGCGAAGAAAATCGCTATGCTTTTGCAGCTGCGCGTACAGCCGCCGAAAATCCGGCATTCTACAATCCGCTTTACATTTATGGTGGCACAGGTATCGGTAAAACTCACTTATTGCAGGCGGTGGCGCATCATGTGCTCTCGCGTGACCCCGACGCGCGAGTCAAGTACATCACCTGCGAAGAGTTTCTCAATAATTACGTGGATTCGCTGCGGCTTAAGAATCATTCGGAGTTTCGCGGTTCGGTGCGTAGCGTTGATGTTCTATTGGTTGATGATGTACATATGCTGGCCAATAAAATTCAGTTACAGGAGGAATTTTTCAACACATTCAATTCGCTCTACAATCAGAACAAACAAATTATTCTCACTTCCGATAAACAGCCGAGCGAGATCGAGGGACTTGAGTCGCGGCTGGTTTCACGTTTTGAGTCTGGAGTAACCACCGAAATCAATCCTCCCGGTTTTGAAACGCGGTTGGCTATTTTGAAAATGATGCAGGAAGAGCATTTGGTTAAAATTGACGAAGATGTACTCTTTTTTATCGCGACCAATCTTTCGTCGAGTGTTCGGCGGCTGAAAGGGGCATTATTGCGTTTGGTGGCTTTTGTATCGGCAATGTCAGAGTCAGCGATTACGGTTGAACATGCAGAAAAGCTTCTTCATAAACTATTAGAAGAAGAGAATGTGTCAAAAACTATTTCTATCGAATCAATTCAACGCGCGGTGGCCAACCATTTTGAAATAAGGGTAAACGATATTCTTGGCGCCAAACGGCCGCGTAATATTGCCGAACCACGGATGATAGCAATGTATCTTAGCCGAAAATTAACCCCGATGTCATTTCCAGAGATTGGCGGAGCTTTCGGGAAAAATCATGCGACCGTGATGAATGCGGTTCGGAAGATTCCGGAAATCTGTCTGAAGAATGAGAATTTGCGTCGTTCTGTGTCTTTGATAGAACGTCAGCTTCAATCGTGAAACTTTGCGTCACCGCGCAACGTTTTATTCACAATGCTGCTTGCAGAGAACTTTCATTACCTGCTGCAAATCTCCCCATACTGCTCTTTTTTCTGTCGGCTTGCGTAACAGGAACGCCGGATGAAATGTGGGCATGACTTTAACGTGATTATACTCCAGCCAGCGGCCGCGTTCCCGGGTGATGCTGGTTTTACCGAAAAGATACTTCAGCGGCACGGCACCCAGGGTAACGATTACTTTTGGCGCAATCAGCGCGATTTGCCGTTCCAGATAAGGCAGGCAACACGCTGCTTCGTCGGGTTCTGGATTGCGGTTGAGCGGCGGGTGGCATTTGACAATGTTGGCAATGTAGACTTGTTCGCGGGTGAATTGCATGGCATCTATCATTTTGGTCAGCAGTTGACCCGCTTTGCCGACAAATGGGCGGCCCTGAATATCTTCGTCAGCACCGGGGCCTTCACCGATAAACATTAGATCAGCATGGGCGTTGCCTTCCCCGAAAACCACGTTTCGGCGACGTTCGTGAAGCCGACAAATCCGGCAGTGCCGTGCCAGTTGTTCCAATTCCGCCAGATTTGCGATTTTTTCCAACCCGGGAATGGGTGTTGATGCGATGTTGGCGGACAAGGCGGTGGGAATTGACGCATTAAGTGATTGCGTCGACACTGGCTCCTGCGGCTTGGGGGGCGTTGCCGTAAAAAACTCTTTGAGAATATGTTCAGCCACTGGCGTTTTTTGCTTTTTTACCGCTTCCTGATTAAGACATGCAATTATTTCGTCAAAAATATCCATTTTTATATCCTATTCTTGAAATGAAGTTGAGTTTGTGGTATGGTTTAACTGAAAATACATTGTCAAGAGGCAATTTCAAAAGTCTCCGCGTCAGATTCCTGATTTTGACTGGTATCTTTTGTAATCGCTCACTCTTTGGGTGGGGTCGAGGCTGCGACACCCGAGGAGGAACGACGAGGCTGTGTAGTATTGACCCCGAACCAAATTTACAAGCCATCCGGCTATGGATTAATCGCTCAAAAAGCAAAATCATTCCAGCCGAAATACTGAAAATAATGGGGGCGTTGGTCTTGTTAAAACATTTCTGAAAGATTAACTTTAAACCGGGAAAAAAATGACAATTAACTATTGCCTGAAGATAACACTTACCATATTTGCCGTTTTTGTCGGTATGATTTCCGGCAATCATGGTGTTTTGTCTGCCGAAACCGCCAAAGAGATAAAATACATCACTATCAAATTGCCGGCCGACAAAGTTCAAATGGATGAGTCCGCAACCCAGCCCGTAGCTGAGACCGAGTC
Organism: Victivallaceae bacterium; assembly: GCA_018400135.1. Lineage (GTDB taxonomy): Bacteria > Verrucomicrobiota > Lentisphaeria > Victivallales > Victivallaceae > M55B135. The sequence goes on along the minus strand of JAGYNC010000003.1, from coordinate 19,055 downwards.
CAATGAAGGACTGGCGGTTGATCTCAGGCAATTGGGTGATTATTCTTCGATTCGAGCGGCGTTGAATAGTAGTATTGAGTCGATGTTTGCCTGGTTTAAACAGGAGAAGCTCAATATTCTGGTGCTTTTCAGCGGGTTGATTCTGACGCTTATGGTCGCTGCGATTGTCAGTTGGCTGTTCAAAACTTTTCTCGCCAAAAAGCTGGCCTCAAAAATTAGCAAAGAACTCGGCCAGATGGCGTGTGAATGCCTGGTGAAACCGATGCTGCTGTTTGTCTTTGCCCTTGGTATTATGCTCAGCTCGTTGATGTTGATTCGCGGATTCCCTCATGAGGTGTTTGATGTGGTTGTTCGTATTTTTGTCGCATTGATGGTGGCGTCTGTTTTCTGGGCTGTCTATCGATTGATTGCGGTGTTGGACTATTTTCTGCAGAAATTTTCTACTCGCAGCACTGCTCAGATGAATAACTTACTGGCCGACTTGCTACGCAAAGCGTTAAAGATTACACTGGTTATTGTCGCGGTATTATTTATTGGACAAAGTATTCTTGGTGTCAATATTACCGCACTGCTGGCGGGGGCAGGGGTGGCTGGTTTGGCTGTGGCTTTTGCCGCCCGAGACTCAGTAGCCAACATTTTTGGTTCACTTATGATTGTCATGGATAAACCTTTTGCCGTGGGGGATTGGATCAAAATCGGCGATACCGATGGAATCGTTGAGAGTGTCGGTTTCCGCAGCACCCGCCTTCGCTGTTTGAGTGGACATCTTTTTACCGTTCCCAACAGCAAAATTGCTGACAGTGTTGTGGAAAATATTTCCCGTCGCCCGTTTATCAAACAGGTATTTGCGTTGACTATTGTTTACGATACCCCTTCGGAAAAAGTTGATCGGGCAGTGGCTGTTCTTCATGAAATTTTAGATGGACACGAGGGCTTTGATATGGAAGAACGCCCCCCGCATATCTGCTTTGACGCTTTCAACGACTGGTCGCTGAACATCAGCGTGATATTGTGGTTTCAGACTACAGACTGGTTTGTTTTCAGACATTGGTTGCATGATGTCAACCGGGAAATTTTGCAGCGGTTTAATGCCGAAGGTATTGAGTTTGCCTTTCCCACCAATACTACCTATCTGGCGGGTGATGATTCACGTCCTCTTACCGTCGGTAAGTGAAATATGGTTTTAACAGGATAACGGGATTCAGGCATTGATAATGTCGGATTTGGGTTGCGGGCGAAGCCCGCCTTAGTTTTTAATAAACAGCGCAGTGGGCCTGACACCCGGGAGGTGCGTGGCAAATAGCGTAAACTCTCAATGGAGATAAGTTAATGAAAGTAGTAGTGGCATATTCCGGGGGACTGGATACTTCCGTAATCGTTAAATGGGTCAAGGAACACTATCAGGCTGAAGTCATCGGGTTCTGTGCTGATGTGGGACAGGAAGAAGAACTTAACGGCGTTGAAGCTAAAGCGATAACAACCGGCGCGTCAAAATGTTATGTTGAGGATTTGACCGAAGAGTTTGCCCGGGATTTTATTTTCCCGATGATGCAGGCCAATGCTATTTATGAGGGTAGCTATTTGCTCGGTACATCAATTGCGCGGCCATTGATCGGTAAACGACTCATTGAGATTGCCCGCCAGGAAGGCGCGGACGCGATTTGTCATGGTGCTACCGGTAAAGGCAACGATCAGGTGCGCTTTGAGCTTACCGCGTATGCTTTCGAACCGGATATCAAGATTATTGCGCCATGGCGCGAGTGGTCGTTTAAAGGACGTATGGATTTGATCGAATATGCCCGGCAGCATGATATTCCGGTGACCAGCACGGCAGAAAAACCTTATAGCATGGACAGAAATCTACTGCATATCTCTTTTGAAGGCGGCATACTTGAGGATCCATGGAACGAATTCCCCGAGGACATTACGGTTATGACTGCACCCCTGAGCAAGGCCACTGATACTCCCGAGGATGTGATTATTGCTTTCGACAAAGGAGTGCCATACCAGGTTAACGGCGAGAAACTCTCCCCTGCTGCGTTGATGCGGAAACTTAACGCGCTGGGAAAACTCCATGCTGTCGGCCGCGTTGATATTGTCGAGAATCGCTTTGTCGGCATGAAATCGCGCGGCATCTACGAAACACCCGGCGGGACAATCCTGCATCTGGCACATCGGGCGCTAGAAAGCATTACCATGGATCGCGAAGTAATGCATCTGCGCGATAGCTTTATCCCGCGTTACGCGGATATGGTTTACAATGGTTTCTGGTACGCGCCGGAACGTGAAATGTTGCAGGCGGCAATCACCGCCAGTCAGCAATATGTTACAGGCGAAGTGCGGGTCAAACTCTTCAAGGGCGCTTGTCACGTGTCCGGCCGCCGTTCCCCATACAGCCTGTATGACGAAAATATTGCCAGCTTTGAAGGGGATCACGCTTATAACCAGAAAGATGCCGAAGGTTTTATCCGCTTAAACGCCCTGCGGCTTCGCGTATTGGCAAAGAGCAAGCAGCGCCGTTATTAATCCTGTCCCGTATTTTAGCGGCGTTTCCGATGGTTGGCGTAAGCGCTCACTCTTTGGGTGGGGTCGAGGCTACGACACCCGAGGAGGAACGACGAGGCTGTGTAGTATTGACCCCGCGCCAAAGGAAGGAGTGAAGCATTACTAAAATTATTTCAGGAGTTGCGGCAACGAAACAACATATTTTTTAATTTCGTCGCGCACCCGGCGATAACAGTTTAATTTATCTTCTTCTGTCGCCGCAGCTTCCGCCAACTTCGGCGGGTCGTCAAATCCCGCATGCACGACTTTGGCATTACCGGGAAAAAACGGACAGCTTTCGTGGGCGTGTCCACAAACGGTTATTACGTAGTCAAATTCGATGCTTTCCAGTTCCGCCAACAGCTTCGAATGGTGGTTGGAGATGTCGACTCCAACTTCCGCCATGACTTTTACCGCACAGGGATTTAGTCCGTGCGTTTCAATGCCGGCCGAATACGCGTCAATGATGTCGCCTTTCAGATGGCGACACCACCCTTCGGCCATCTGGCTGCGGCAGCTGTTGCCTGTACATAAAAATAATATTTTCAGCTTTGCCTGTACTTTTTGCATAATTCCTCCTTTTCGACACCTAGGATTTTATCTAAACTCCCGTTGTCTTTTTGAATAGTGTTGTCATTTGTCAAATTTGTCTCAAGCCATTCAAGGATTGTTCTTACTGCTTCATACGAATCGTTGTCGGGAAGTCGGTAATATATCCAGCGCCCGGATTTACGGGATTCAACCAGATCCGCCTGCTTCAGGATGGACATATGCTTGGAAACAGTGGATGGGGCCAGCCCGATAACTTCAATTATCTGACAGACGCACAGTTCACCGTTCTTCAACAGCATCAGTGCCCGAATCCGATTTTCATCCGCCAAGGCCTTCGTTATATTCAAGATGTTTTTCATTTTATAAGCCTTCGTTAATTCGCCATATAACGAAATATAATAATTGCAAAAGAAATGTCAAGTGAAATTAAACTTCAGTATATCCATTTCCGCTGGACGTTCCGAATGCTGACCCCAAAAAAAATTATGCAGAATCCTGCGAGGATCGCGAGATTCAATCCCGGAGGTTTTTGAGCTGCCTGGTTGATCGCGCCGTGCAGTACATCGGCACCGTAAGTCAGCGGTAAAATATATGAAAGCGGTTGAAGGATAATCGGTAATGCCGCAATCGGAAAGAAAAGTCCGCAGAGGAAAACCATTGGAAAACGGAAAAAGTTTGAAAAAGTCTGCGCTTCGAAAACCTCGCTTACCGAAACAGCTACGAACAGCCCCAGAAAGGTTGAACTGACACTGATCAGAGTCACTGCGGCGGTCATTTCTCCCCAAGCCACATCAGACAGATCGACGATGAATGCCGCCATGATTACGGGAACAAATCCGTTGGCGATGCCGATAAGCACAGCACCGGAAGTTTTGGCCAGCATCAGGACTTCCAGCGGAATCGGGGCCAGTAGCAGCCGTTCATAGGAACGCATCTTTTTTTCAAAGGTAATGACGACCGCCAACATCGAGGTCGTACCGAAAAGAACGGACATGGCGACTATGCCGGGAAGAATCGAGCGGACATCCCCGAATCCCGATCCGGATTTGATGAAGAACATCAAAGTCCAGGCAAGCGGAAAGATGATTCCCCAACTGATATTAGGCGGTTTCAGATAATAGTTACGCATATCTTTCTTTAAAATATTCCAAAATGCGATCCAGGTTTTCATGCCTTGCCTCCTTTCGCTTTACCCTGTTCTTTTTCCTTGCGCATCTGTTCCAAGGCCACGCCCGTGATGTTGACAAAGACTTCTTCCAGTGAAGGGCGGATTATTTTTGCCTCGGTAACATCCATCTCGCGTTCTTCCAGAAATCTGATTAGCGGAGCAAGCGGCAGAGCTTTCATTGATAAAGCACGGAGAGCGCTGCCAGTTATGGACTCGAATTCAATTCCCGGAAAGGCAACGCGCAACAAACCGGGAAGTTCTTCCAACCCGCAGCTATCTGATCCGGCGGCAGTATTGCCGGAACGACTCAGTGTCAGCTGTATCACCCGTTGTTTCTGGACATCTCTGACCAGGTTCTCAATAGTGTCGACCCGGACAATTTTCCCTCCGACGATAAAGGCGACCCGCTCACAGAGTCGTTCCGCTTCCTCGATATAGTGCGTCGTCAGAAAGATTGTCGTGCCGGAATCATTCAGATCTTTCAGTAATAGGCGGATTTGCCGGGCACTGGCCACATCAATGCCGGTGGTAGGTTCATCAAGGAACAACACCTGCGGACGGTGTATTATGGCGGCGGCAATAGTCAATTTGCGCTTCATGCCTTTGGAATAGCCGCCGAACTTACGTTTTGCCGCGTCCCCCAGACCAAACATATCCAGCAGTTCGTCCGCGCGTTTTTCCCGTTCGCGGCCTCTCATGCCGTAAAGTGCCCCGCAGAAACTGAGATTCTCAAAACCGTTTAGTTCCGGCCACAAATTGCTTTCATCAGGCACAATCCCCATCAGCCGCTGGGCGGCTTTGGGATTCGCGGCGCAATCAATTCCGGCGATACGTACTTCCCCCTTATCCGCACGTGCCAGTCCGGTAAGAATATTAATGGTGGTGGTTTTTCCCGCACCGTTCGGGCCGAGAAATCCGAAAACTTCGCCTTCGCAAACCTCAAAGTCAATACCGGCCACAGCCCGCACTCCGCCAAACTGTCTGGCCAATCCGCGTACTTCAATAATCTGTCTGTCTTTTTTCATCATCCATTATCTCCGTCATTTTTATTGGGAAGCTGCATTTCCGTTTGTCTTGAAGTTTTGCGGCGTGCCGAACCTTCCACGTTATTGGCGCAGCCGGATCTCGCGGCCTGGGTCATCTGGGCATGTTGCCGCCCGCCCGGATCGTTCCGGTAATTGAGAAACCGACGACAAAAATCCTGAGTGCCCAACTGCACAATATTCGCCAAGACCCAGGAGTCAAGATAAAAATAACCACTTGTGCCTTCAAACATAAATTGCTCCTTTTTATTGATTTCTCGAAAATATCGATAATCGATATTATCGAAAGGGTTTAATTTTCTTCAGGATATCCACTTTTGCCGGACGTTCCGAGTGCTGACAAAAAAAAGAATTATCTTTCATCGGTATTTAAAAGCCTGTCCGCCATCTCCCGCCATTTCTCCAGGACTTTTTCATTTACGCGGTAATGTACAAAATAACCTCGTTTTTCCGGCTTGAGAATATCGGCATCCCGGAGTATTCTGAGATGTTGCGACACCGCTGCCGGAGTAATGCCCAGAATCCTGGCCAACGCATTCACGCAAAGCGAACGGCTCTTGAGCAACTCCAGTATCCGCACCCTGCTGTCAACGGCCAGAATTTTAAAAACACGGGCCAGCATTTCCGCATCAGTTTTGTTCATATGAACCCTCTTTTTAATTAAGTATCAATGCAGGTACTTTATCATAAAAATGATTCCTGTCAAGAAAAGAGTGTAACCCCCCGCGCTCTTTTTCTACTCGTTCCCTGCCCTTGTCGCCGTTCTCCTCAACCGATATGATAATATTTTCCCGGTCCATGTTGGGTGGGGTTACCATGAGATTTGTGGATGACAGGATCGCGCATTTATAATATGGGCATAAATAAACTTGTTCAGAGCGTTTACCCGGACTATATTTGCTTAAACGAGAACTTTTCCGGGCAAAGCAATGAAAACCCAAAATGTCTATCTGGATAACGCGTCAACTACCGCAATTGACATGCGGGTGTTGGCGGCGATGGAGCCATATTATCGTGAAATTTTCGGAAATCCTTCAAGTCTGCATTCGCATGGACGAGAAGCGGGCAAAGCGGTGGATGATGCCAGAGCAAATATTGCCACTGTTCTGGGTGCTATGCCGGAAGAGCTTATTTTTACTGCAAGTGGCACGGAAGCCAACAACCTGGCGCTGAAGGGATATGCTTTTGCCAATCGCGTGAAGGGGAAGCATATCATCATTTCGGCAATTGAACACTCAAGTGTCGTCAATACGTGCAAATGGCTTGAGAGTCAGGGCTTCGATGTTTCTCTTCTGGCGGTTGATAGTGACGGAATCGTAGGCATAGAACAACTGGAATCTCTGGCGCGATCGGATACCATATTGGTTTCGGTAATGCACGTCAACAATGAAATCGGCGTTATTGAACCGATTGATAAAATCGGCATTTGGTGTCGTGAACATGACATTTGCTTTCATACAGATGCTTGTCAGTCGTTTGGTAAAATCCCTTTTGATGTTGAAAGTTTCCCGGTAGATATGGCTTCACTCAATTCCCATAAAATTCACGGACCGAAAGGAATAGGCGCTCTCTATGTCAGACGTGGTGTGAATCTCATGCCCTGGCAACATGGCGGTGGACAGGAAAACGGTCGGCGTGGTGCCACAGAGAATGTTCCTGGCATTGTTGGTTTTGGACAATCCGCGATTATTTGTGCAGACAACATGTCTCAAGAAATAAAACGACTCACCGCATTGCGGGATAACGCTATTGAGTATATCTTAACTCGAATCCCGGGCGCGTATCTGAACGGTTCCCGTTGGTTGCGCGTGCCACACATTATCAATATCGGGTTTTATGGGTTTGAAGGACGCGCCGCCGGGCTCCGGGACGCGCTTGACGCAATGGGATTTGCCGTTTCCATCGGTTCCGCGTGCGGCGACAACCATACCGGATCGCGTGTACTGACCGCCATCGGACGCAGTCCGGTCGAGGCAATCGGCGCATTGCGCGTGAGTCTGGGCAGATTCACCACTGAGGAAGATATGGCGTATTTTTTAAAAACTTTGCCCGAATCAATGAAAAATGCGAGAAATGTTTTGCCACAAGGGAGATTTTAGTAATGCGAGATGTGGAAATGATTGAAAAAATTAACATGTTGAAAAAACAACGCAATGCCATCATTCTGGCTCACAACTATCAGCGCGCGGAGATTCAGGATATCGCCGACTTCACGGGCGATTCACTGGAGCTGAGCATCAAGGCACAAGCTGTCAAGGAAGACGTTATCGTATTTTGCGGTGTCAGCTTTATGGCGGAAACAGCCAAAATTCTCTCCCCGTCCAAAATCGTGTTGTTGCCCGATGCCGAGGCGGGTTGTCCGATGGCCGACATGATCGATGTTGCTTCTTTGAAAAAACTCAAGGCAGCTCACCCTGAAGCCGTTGCGGTCTGCTATGTCAACAGCTCCGCCGAAGTCAAGGCGGAGTGCGATGTCTGCTGTACTTCAGCCAATGCCGCCACAATCATCGCCGGGATTCCCCTGGACAAGGAAATTATTTTCGTGCCGGACGCCAATCTCGGTGCGTGGGTGGAAAAACAATCCGGACGCAAGTTGATATTATACCCGGGATTTTGTCCGACTCATGCCAAATTCACTCCAGAGATGGTGGCGGGAAAAAGACGGGACTATCCTGATGCCGCGATCATGGTACATCCGGAATCACCACTTGAAGTAAGCATGCTTGCCGATGCTGTTCTCAGTACCGGTGGTATGTTGACATTTGCACGTCAATCATCTCACAAACAAATTATTGTCGGCACTGAAACCGGACATCTGCATCGACTGCAAAAGGAAAATCCGGACAAGGAGTTTATTCCTCTGAGCGACAGCGGTATCTGTCCGAATATGAAAAAAATCACTCTCCCGAAACTCTTGTTTTCACTCGAAAATATGCAGAACGAGATCATCGTGCCTGAAGCGATTAGCAAAAAAGCGGCTAATGCCATTCTCAACATGCTGAAGTGATGGCAAGTGGAAATCTTTCCCGAATTTTGCCCGCCTACGATAAATTGGGATTTTAGCCATCATTAAAAATTGTTTTGGATTTCGTTTTTCGTGTGTTTCAAGTAGTGAAATTTCAAGTCAGGCATGATTTATTCTGAATTGACGAGGCGAAACACGGTATACCCGCCGGAATTGACGTGACAGATAGTTGGAGTCATGAAATCCGCACTCAAAGGCAATCACGGAAACCGGCAGATCACTGTGTGTCAACAACTCGGCCGCTTTCTGCAATCGTATGCGGATCAGATAATCTATGGGACTATGTCCGGTAGCTTCGCGGAACGCGCCGATCAGACCGCTTTTCGACATTCCGGCAAGCCTCGATAATTCGTTAATACTCCATGCTTTCTTATACGCGGTTTCAAGTTTGCCGATAATTCCACCAATACGACACAACGCCTGTGCCTGTGGTATTTGCGTCTTCGAATATTCGCGCGAAAGAAAAATCACCAGTTCCAATAACGAACTAAGCAGCATCGTGTCGTATCCCGGAAGACACTGTTCCTCTTCTTCGCACATGCGTCGAAGAGCAACTTCAACGTGTGCAATAGAACGACGGCTGAGGTGCAAGCGACTCCGGAATTTGTGTCTTTTGCGGTAATTGGGCTCCAGCAGAAACATGGCGTTGTAGCCGCTGTTTTCTCTAAGGTTGCGCAGATATTGCCGAAGACGATGATTATCATGCATAAGGTTGTAAAGCTCCAGTCCATGTCGCTCCCTGAAGAAGTGCTCTGTCTTACCCTGCAGAACAAAAACATCCCCCGCAGCAACCGGATATTCCGTTCCATCAATCCAATGGGTGCCGTAGCCGCTGGTGATGATGACCAGTTCGGCAAAATCATGATAATGCCGAATACTGGTCAAATCTCCTTCATGCTGTGGCGCATTGTCCTCGCCGCTGATTTTAATGACTTTGATGGGATGTCCCTGTTTGGGAAAATAATCCCGGCTGAATGCCTTAACTGCTTTCATGGCGAATCTCCAATAATATTTTGGAATATAATGCTACTAAAAAATACTATTGTCAAGGTTAAAAGTTTAAAATCTATTATAATTTTAACCGTGTCATATACAGCTGAGCGTCGGCAGGAAAATGAATTTGCCCGGCCGATTGTGCTTATCGGATGCTCACACATCTCTGTGCATATTTTGTCAGGCGGCATTTTTGCTGTCGGAGAGACGCGCTTCTGCACGACCGCAACTTTCGGTTGCCACGGAGAAATATCCCGTAGCCCGGAAATTATAACTCTATAACCAATAAAATTGTATCAGGCAAAGCGCCTGAGGGAGGTTTGACATGTCGGGAGAATTTAGATTTTCGTTTGGGCCATGGAATATTCATGAGGGCGCCGACCCGTTTGGCCCAACCGTCAGGAAAACCATTGCATTTAATAAAAAACTCGCATTTTACAAGGAAATGGGTTTTGACGGAGTACAATTTCATGACGATGACGCGGTACCTCAAATGAACGACCTTTCGCCGGAACAGATAATCAGCGAAGCACAGGCAGTTAAGGCGAAGTTGGATGACCATGGTCTGACAGCGGAATTTGTCGCGCCTCGTCTTTGGGAAGACCCTCGCGGAATTGATGGTAGTTACACGGCCAATGACCCGGCCTGTCGTAAATATGCAATTGAACGCAGCCTTCGCGCGATCGATATTGCCCGGGCACTTGGCGCGAAAAATATTGTTTTATGGCTTGCCCGGGAAGGTACCTATATTCGTGAAGCCAAGGATTCGGTAAGAGCTACGGAACAAATCGCCGGAGCGATCCAAACAATGCTGGATTACGACCCGGATATTCGAATCATGATTGAGTCCAAGCCAAACGAGCCGATGGATCACGCATATATTCCAACCATTGGACATGCGATCGCGTTAGGATTGCTTACCAACGCTCCCGAGCGCTTAGGTTGTTTGATAGAATCAGCACATGCGTTGTTGGCCGGACTTGATCCGTCGGACGAAATGGGTTATGCTATGGCACATAAAAAACTCTGGAGCGTACATCTCAACGACCAGAATGGGATGAAGTTTGACCAAGACAAGACCTTTGGCAGCGTCGATTTGCGTCGCGCATTGAATCAGGTTAGAATACTTGATGAACACGGATTCGGTCGCAACGGCGAATGGGTGGGACTGGATGTCAAGGCGATGCGTTCCCAGAAAGATGATGTTGCCTGTAAGCATCTGGTCAACAGCCGTGCTATATTTCTGAAACTGCTCGAAATCAGCCGTCGTCTTGACCAGACAAAGATTGCGCAGCTGCGCATGGAACGTGATTACGAAGAGCTGGATATGTATATTGTTGATTGTCTGATCGGTGGTTGAGTAATACCTCGCTCTTTGTAATACCTCACTTAACCCTGAGTTGTCATGATCGCTATCGAAATCGGTATCGTGCACAAAAACAAAAAATCGATCCCGATTCGTAATCGCTCACTCTTCTTTGGGACGGGGTCAATACTACACAGCCTCGTCGTTCCTCCTCGGGTGTCGTAGCCTCGACCCCACCCAAAGAGTAAGCGATTACCCCGATTTCGATTTTGATACGGGAAGAGTGAGGCATTACGGTTGAATATGGCTTTATCGAATATAATATATGATTGGTTCTCGTCGGCCGAAAGAGACGTGAAACAGATAGATGTTAAATAGAAAACCGTTCGGTCGGTTTTGACAGGACGAACGTAAATCTAAGGAGACAATCCGGATGAAACGAAAAATCAGAATGGGAATGGTCGGCGGTGGGCCGGGCGCGCTTATCGGCGGCGTCCATCGGATGGCAGCGGCACTGGACGGAAAAATTGAACTTGTTGCTGGAGCTTTTGACATTGATCCGGCAAAGAGCAGACAGCTCGGCGAAGAGTTATTTCTTGACTCTGCCCGCGTTTATGACAACTATCAGGCGATGATTGATGGCGAGAAAAAGCTTGCCCCGGACAAACGCATTGATTTTGTCGCTGTCTGCACTCCCAACAACTGGCATTTTCCGATAGCCCGGGATTTTATTGAGGCCGGATTCCATGTCATGTGCGAGAAGCCAATGACAATGAGCTTGGCGGAAGCACTTGAATTGCGGCAAATCGTTGAAAAATCCGGCAGAGTTTTCGGTCTGATGCACAATTATACAGGCTATCCAATGGTCAAGCTGGCAAAAGACCTGGTTGCCAGTGGGGAATTGGGGACGCTTCGGAAGGTTGTGGCTATTTATCCACAAGGCTGGCTGGCCAGGCCTATCGAAAGAGAAGGGCAGCAACAGGCTTCATGGCGCACTGATCCGAAACAGAGTGGGGCTGGTGGCTGTGTCGGTGACATCGGCTCACATGCCGATAATCTGGCAGAGTACATCACCGGTTTAAAACTGACGGAAGTATGTGCCGACCTCACGTCTTTTGTCGAGAACCGGGCTCTTGACGACGACTGCAACTGTCTGGTACGATTCGAAAACGGGGTTAAGGGAGTAATCTACGCCAGTCAGATTTCAATAGGCGAGGAAAATGGACTGTCCATCTGGCTCTATGGTTCCGAGGCCAGTATCGAATGGCATCAGGAACACCCGAATCAACTTCTTTTCAAGCCAATTGACGGCCAGACGCAAATAATGTCCCGCGGCAATGGTTATATCGGCGCGAAAAGCCCGGCAGCAGCCCGCGGTAGCCGTATTCCGGCTGGTCATCCTGAAGGATTTCTGGAAGCGTTTGCCAACCACTACCGTAATTTTGCTGAAACAATCCTGCTGAAAGAAGCCGGAGCGTCAGTTGATTCGCTGGTCGGGGATTTCCCGCAGATTGATGAAGGCGTACGCGGCATGGCGTTTATCGAAGCAGTGGTCGCCAGCGCCAAAGCCGGTTCGGCATGGACCAAATTGCCGCAAGTCTAGGCGCCATGCGCTGATTATTCCGGGATGTCGGACGTATTCGCTCACTCTTTCCCGTATCGATAGCGATCACGACAAATCAGGGTTAGGCGAGGGATTACTGTCGGACAGTCACCATACGTAAAACATGCCGGCCCAAGGCCGGCGGAGGGACGGTCTCCCGGCCGTCCGTAATGTATGCTCGCGACGCGATTCACGCGAAGCTTTGCAATTAGCTCAAAAATACAAAAATTGTAAACAGATTTAAAACTTCCCGCGTCGGGAATTTTGAAGATGTTTAAAAGGAGGCATGATGAGCAGACCAGTAACTATGTTTACCGGACAATGGGCGGATTTGCCGCTTGAGACATTAGCAGAAAAAGCCGCGTCCTGGGGTTATGACGGACTTGAACTCGCCTGCTGGGGCGATCATTTTGATGTTGAAAAGGGAGCCGACAGCAAACAATATTGTGATGAACGTATTGCTTTGCTCGATAAATACGGTTTGAAGGTTTGGTCAATCAGCAATCATTTGGCCGGACAACTGGTTTGCGACCCTAATAACGATGGGCGTTCAAATGCCTTTGCTCCTCCGGAACTTGCCGGGAAGCCGGAGGAACAACGCTCCTGGGGCATCCAACAGATGACATTAGCCGCTCGCGCGGCGAAGAACCTTGGCATCGGGGTAGTCAATGGATTTGTCGGTTCGAGCATCTGGCATCTGCTTTACAGTTTTCCTCCGGTTTCCGATGCAATGATTGAAGCTGGCTTCAAACACTTTGCCGATAACTGGCATCCAATACTTGATGTATTCGGTGAGTGCGGCGTGAAATTCGCGCTGGAGGTACACCCGACAGAAATTGCGTTTGACATTGTTACCGCTCAGCGGGCCTTGGTGGCGCTCGATTGCCGTCCCGAATTCGGTTTTAACTTTGACCCGAGCCATCTCTTTTGGCAGTTTGTCGATCCGGTTCAGTTTATCCGCGAATTCCCCGATCGTATCTATCATGTTCACATGAAAGACGCGGCACGTACACTTGACGGTAAAAGCGGCATTCTGGGATCACACCTTAATTTCGGACAGCCCGGGCGCGGCTGGGAATTTCGCAGTCTCGGCCATGGCGGCGTTAATTTCGAAGAGATTATCCGTGAACTCAACCAGATCAATTATGATGGACCGCTCTCGGTCGAATGGGAAGATTGCGGCATGGATCGCGAATATGGTGCCAAAGAGTCTTGTTCTTTTGTCAGACGTGTCGATTTTGTTCCATCCAATATTCAGTTTGACGCGGCATTTGATCAATAACGCCGATGATCCGAAACTCTCGTTTCGCTTTGTTTTACGGCGCGGTGATTCATTTCATGCGAGTTTTTCAGTATTCCGTGTCAGAAGTAATCCTTGTTAAAGGGTAACTGATTAAATTGGCGTACGAATCCGGTTTGCAATCTAGAAGCATGTCAAGATAAAATCCGGTTTCGGAAGGGATTCGGACCTCGCGCGATTTCATCAATGTATAATGATTGATCAGTATTTCGTACTTAGAAAATAAATCCTCAACTTCTGGAGTATTGAAAAACTGTAAGGTAAATGTTTTTTTACTTTCTGGAATGACGATGCCATAGTTATCTGGAGCATCTCTACGCCAGCGGTAACCGCTTGAAATCGGAAAAGCAAAATTTTCATATTCTTCCCAAAAACTGTCAATGCTATTTTTACTACTCTGTAATTCCGGCGATAATTTAGGATCAATGCTAAAAGGCGTGACGCTTGACTTTTCGGCAGTGTTCTGGGCATAATAGCCGTAGGGCAGTGCAACAGCAAGTCCAAGAAACCAGCAAGCAACGCAAATTCCAGCAGCAGAATTATTTCTTTTATCGCAATTATATCAAAAGTTAAAAGTAAGTTGTCCGTGGCTATCGGATTCCGATTCCTGAGCACTAAGTGTTGATACGGTGTCGGCATCCTGTTTTATCGAGTTGGACAAATCATCCGGGGAACCAGTCCCCTCCCCGTCAGCAACAGTTGTTCTTTCTTTATTATTCCGCAAACCAGTCAACCACTCTGCCAATCCCATAATCTGAATATTGTTTTTGCGAGCTTTGGCGAGTTTGCCGCCGGAGGCGGCAGGATCGGCGGCCACCAACAAAGTCAACTCTTTGGTTACCGCGTCGGCTGGTTCGTAGCCGTGTTCCCGGGCGAGTTGTTCATAGTAGGAACGTGTTTCCGGCATCTTGCCGGTAAAGCAGATCGAAGGCTGCGGGGAAGCGGCGGCGGTGTTTTTGGTTATTGAGACATTCAATGCGTCGAGCAGTTCATCGAGGAACCCGGCTTGTTTCGAGAGTTCCTGGTTGAGCGCGGTGGCACGTTCCGGGCCAACGCCATTGATGTCCGCCAGCTCTTCGATAGATAACTTTCGCAACTCGTCGAGCGTATACTCCCGTAGAATAGTGCCGGCCACGTTGGTACCGATGTTGGGAACATTCAGTGCCGCCAGCACCTGTCGATCACTAACTTCACGAGCCGTTGCTATTTCACGCAACAGATTGGCAGCTGATTTTTCTTTAAATCCCTCCAGTTTGAGAATATCATCTAATTGTAAATCAAAAATATCATTAAGATTTTTTACTCCAAGTTGCCGCATCATGCGTCTGATATTTGGCTCACCGAGACGCTCGATACCGATATTTTTCACAGCGGCGCACAAACGTCGCAACTTAGTTTCAAAACAATCGGGATTAACACAACACAGTTCCGGCCCGCGCATAATAAGCGGGGATTGGCAACATGGACAATATTCGATCAGCGCATTACGCCGCCCCTCACCCGGCTGTGAATCAATAATGTGCGGGATTACATCACCGGCGCGTTCGACAACAACGAGATCGCCAATATGAATATCCTTGTCAATAATATTTTTGGCATTGTGTAAGGAGGCATGGCGGATGGTAACTCCACCGATAGATACCGGCTCAAGTTCAGCAACCGGAGTAAGACAACTCTTCCCGAAACTCCACATAACATCCAACAATTTTGTTTCAGCACGAACCCCGCTGAATTTGAAAGCGATCTGCCCTCGCGGATGGTGTGCGGTATTGCCAAGCGAGTCAGCGTATTCGCGGTCAGCCAGCTTAACCACAATTCCATCCATCGGATACGGCAGGGCTTCTATCTCAAGAACAATTTGCGGCCATTCTCCGGCTAAATCGTGAAATGAGACCCGGTAAGAGATCAAATCGTAATCCACCAGAGTAAGCTTTGCCCCCTGACTCCTTATATCGTTGATGTTTTTCAGTCCCATAATGCCGGCTACGGCATTTCGGGAATTTTTGTAGGGTTCACCGCCTTTTCGGATAATCCGCGAATATAGCCGCAGAAAATCATCTTTCCGGATAACGATTTCACCTCGGGCCGGACGATCCAGCGGCCCGGTATAATCAACCGCTTCCAGTTCAACCAAACACTTTTTGTCGGAGACATTCTCCCCGATAAAGCCATTCCCGCGCGTCGCCAGTACCCCGTTGCGATAACTGGCGGAAATGCCGTCAT
Organism: Victivallaceae bacterium; assembly: GCA_018400135.1. Classification (GTDB taxonomy): domain Bacteria; phylum Verrucomicrobiota; class Lentisphaeria; order Victivallales; family Victivallaceae; genus M55B135. The sequence goes on along the minus strand of JAGYNC010000003.1, from coordinate 3,298 downwards.
ATTTTGGCTCTATCAGCAACTCCTCAGCGGGGCTTCGGACATATTTCGCGGCCCATGAAAGGACTTCCTCAAAGGAGTATGCTTTATCAAGAGAAAGCATTGGAGTATCGTGTTTTACTTTGCCGGAGCCAGCAACCAGAGGAGCGTTCACTGCGGTTACCAACTCATGTTCAGGATTAATTTCCCGCAGTGCCTGAACCAGCTGGTCATAGCGCTCATCACTGATTTCCGGACTCGCCTTCTCCCAATAACATCGGTTGTGATAGTCAATCAGTTCCGTCAATTGTGTTTCGCTGAGATCGTCAACATTAAAGTTGATTTTGTCTGTATCGTTCATCGTTATTAATCCGTAGCAATTTATTATTCGGGGACATTTATTGCAACGCAGCCATTGTTTTGCCGGGCTTTGAACAGATGGGGCTCTGAAATATAGGCCATTATGGGGGACAGGACAAGTCTGTATTGCCAAGAAAATCGCAGAGCGCATATTCAGTCCCGCGGCCTGAGTTCGCCCTGTTGAAACCTTTCCAGTTGCCATCGTGGCCGCTCTGAATATTTATCTTTCCTGAACAATAGATATTCGTCACTTTCCATCATTTGGTTGTCACATTGATAAAACACCGCGTTGTACACTGCGATAAATTCCCAGAGCGTGCGTCCGGGAATTCCCTGCCATTGCTTTACTCGCCGCAGATAATCACGATTAAGCGGCCGCCCCCTCGCCGCACGTTGTCTGGTCAGTCGCCGAAGATAACGATTGTGTAACATGCCAAATTTATGTCTTGACAAGTACTCATAAAAACAAAAGTCGCCGAAGTCAAATTTGCCACAATAAAATTGGGTTAGCGCGCGGATCATCTCTAATTCTCTCCCGGTATAATCTTTGCCTCCAGCCAGAAACGGAATACGCTCAGGTATAAAAGTAGCCTCTCGCACAAAAAGGCCGTTGGTGGTTTCCAACACTAGAACAATTTCATTTACCTCAGTCAAGTGTTCAAAATCAGATTTAAAGCGCAATTGCAACCCGTCAGCAAGAAGTTTCCTCCCAATAAATACTCTCTTCTTTAATTTGCCAAGGCTCTGCCGGTCTCTTATAAAACGCCTGAACCAAATTCCAGGTGGACGCGCCGCCAACTGATAACGCGCGGATTGCCCCTGATCCGCGAGTCGCAACCAGTTCTCGGCAAATGCCCGATCTTGTTGTTCAAATTCGTAAGCTGAACCTCGCCCCAACCAAAGATAAATTCCCAATATCCAGAGGTTGATAATGAACGCCCCCAAAAGGGCAAAACCCCACATGCCAATTCTGTCTTTGCCGGGCAGGAACCTCATGACGCTATATCTCCAATTAAACCGTGCTCGATAGCTTTTCGAATAAGCTCCAATTATCTATACGCCATTCTGGCGCATCAGCACAGAAAAAACAAACGCCTCGACCCACGGCTGCGGATCAAGGCATTATGATGCAAAATATACCGCAATTGTTCACCACGGTAAGTTTTTTTTAAGCCATGGAAATAGCTTCCACCGGGCACTCGCTTACACAGGCACCACAATCAATGCACTCATCAGCATTTACCACGGCAATATTATCTTGCATAGATATTGCTTCCACGGGACAACTTCCCACGCAGGCTTCGCAACCGGAACAGGTATCTTTATCTACTACAGCGGCCATTTTAAACTCCTTTGTTTGTGTTGAAATTAATTACGATAACAACTTTGTTTCGTGCTTACTCCGCAGTAACGCGAAAAGAGCACGAATAATATACGAAACAGACTATAATTTTTCAAGCCCGCCATCACAATAATTCTAGAATAATTAGAGATGCTTGGTAACGCCTCACTCTTTGGGTGGGGTCGAGGCTGTGTAGTATTGACCCCGAACCAAAGAGTGAGGGCTTACATGCCCGGATAAAAGAGCATTTCCCAGTCGGCACAAACATCAACCATTCAAGTCGAAGAAGCACCGGTTGGGGGGACGAAAACACGTTGTCCAAGTTCGCGATCTATCATGAACATAGCGCCTGGCGCCTTATCGGCCAGTTTGAGCTGGTCAATAACCACTTTCACACTGCTTTCTTCTTCGATTTGCTCAGCAACAAACCATTGAAGGAATTGATTGGCAGCATAATCTTTTTCTTCCATTGCCAATTCCACCAAACAGTTAATTCTTCCGGTGACAAGCTGTTCGTGTTTATAGGCGGTAGTGAACACGTCAATAATCGCCTTCCACTCTTTTTGTGGTTTTTCCACCGCTTCGAGAATCACGCGGCCGTCGCGTTCATTAATAAATGAAAAAAACTTATCCGCATGAGTAAGTTCTTCCTGCGCCTGAACCTTCATCCAATTAGCAGCACCCGGAGCGTTCATTGCTTCCAATGCTGCTGCCATGGCATAATAGATATAGGCGGAGTAGAGCTCGAAATTCAATTGCGAATTAAGTTCCTGAGCCAATTTTTTGCTTAACATGTTGTTTTCTCCAACTTTTTCAGTTTACTTCGAATTGTCCTCACTCAGAGAGAGGCGAACTGAACCGCCACGGTCAGCGCTTCCACAGACCATGAACATTGCAATATTCTCGTACTTCAAGTCTATCTTGCATTGGTACATAGAACTCAGCTTCCGGGGAATCGCCGGGCTTAAGATATTTACGATTGACGTATGGTCCGTTAATAACTTCGATCCAGACGATATAGTGTTCTTCGGTCATCGGATGCAGAGTTGAACCAACAACTACCTTAACGCCGTTTTCATCACCGGAAAGAACCGGAACGTGTTTTTCCACCGTTGAATCAGCATTTTTTTCCTGTAATAGCTGCATTGGTTTTCCACAACATTGCAAATCCATGCAAGAATCGTCAGCTGTCACGATTTCCACAGTCAAATTGCTGCTTTCACACTTGTAAATTTGATGGCGCTTGTTACTCATGATTATCTCCTTGTTACTAATTTACTTTTTTATTTGCTATTTAAGATGGTTAAAAGTTTTCCGAGAGTATCTGGAAATACTCCATCGGGTGAAGGCACGACGGACAGGTTTTAGGAGGAGTTTCGCCTTTATGGATATAGCCGCATTTGGCGCAACACCAGTAGACCTCATCATCACGCTCAAAAACCTGTTTTTCCTGTACCAGTTTCTGTAGAGCCAGATAACGTTCCTCGTGGTGTTTTTCCGCACGCGAGATTGCCCGAAACGCGCGTGCGGCCTCGGGAAATCCTTCTTCATCAGCATTATCGGCAAAACTGGGATAGAGTTCATCCCACTCCATATGCTCTCCAGCTGCGGCAGCGGCGA
>JAGYNC010000299.1 GCA_018400135.1 Victivallaceae bacterium | reverse complement strand
CAGTTTCAAAATATCATCGGCAGATTAACGAAAACAGGCGGTAGCCGATACATTTACATGTCAGTTATGGGCACCTCCGCAGAAAGTATTTTGATGAAATTCACTCGAATCAGCCTCTTCATATCCGGTTTGTGCTCAACTGCGACGCAGTTGACAAATGAGCAGAAATGGACCGCTATTTTATGAGAAGCATTCAAGAAGTTCTGGCCTCCAGACCAGATAAAAACGGTTTCAGCCGGACAACAAATACTGCTGAACCTTTAATCAAGGCGGATAGATAAATCTACAAGCAAAATCTCGCCACGAGAAGGAAGCCTCATGCCAAAATTTCAACTGAGTTTTTTAGGATTATTGACATAATGACTAGTCGCGCCAATAATCTTCACCCCTTTTTCGTGGGCTTGAAGATAAGGATTTGCCCCTTTAAAGGCAGGCAGGCAGGCAGGCAGGCAGAAAGCAATTCAATAGTAAAATTTTCTTAGGAGCAACTTGCAAAACTTCCCGTGGCCGTCTGCCGCGCCTGCGCTCCCAACGCGGTTCACGTGAAGTTTTACAATTTGCTCTTAGGTGTCGTTAAAACGGTTCTTTCGTAATGCCTCACTCAATCCCGATTTGTCAGGGACTGGGAAAATGTTATCATATTTGTCGAGGAGAACGGACAACGAGAAGAAACAGTTCCAATCGTCAGCCGAAATTATTTTTCAAACTGCTTTTTCAGCGCGGAGCGTTGTCCTGTCCAGGCGACCTCCTTTGTGTTCTTTGTGCCTTCGTGTGAGACAATTCCCCTTCCCCCATTAGTGTTCATTAGTGTCGATTAGTAGTTTCTCGCCCCTTCTTGCTATTTTCCGATCTCTGACAGCGACTGCGCACAAAAAAACTCCTGCAATATGATGCAGGAGTTTTTCACATTGCCCTGGCAATGTAGTATAGGGACGGTTCAGACTTTTGCCTTGTCCCAAGTATCTTTGCTAACGAACGCGGTCAAATTACGACCATCTTTGGTTTTCGCTTTAAAGGCATATCTTTCGTTGCCTTTCTTGCCGTAAGTAACCTTGGAGATTACGTCCGCTTGTACTTTCGCCTTCGCTTTTACGTCATAAAATGAATGTTTCATTGCTCCCTCCTCGAAGGGTTTTGGGTTAACGATTTTGAAACAAATTTGGCTTAATATAGCCAATTTCAACGGTTTGACAAACACTTTTTGAAAAATTTCCTGAAATAACCTCCTTTTTTTTTCCGCAGGAACCCGGTTTTATTCATTACACTTGCATTTAAGTGTTTGTAACCTCTTTTTCTCTTCCGTTAATTCACTCCGAATAATCATAGGCTTAAATAACAGCAATTAACAAGCAAAATATATACCCAATACAGGGTTGTGCAGTTATTTTGCGTAACGACTTGACTGGTGCATGTAGCGTTCGCGTTCTTCCCGGTTTTGTTCAATTTCACGCTGGTATTTTTCTCGTTTAGCAAGAAACAGCACTTTTACTTTGATCGCAAAAGTATCTACATCGGTAGTCTGTAGCGGGACGTTACGGGAAAAGCTGTCGTTGTATATTGGAGAACCGTCGGCGTGTGTCGCGGTTGCCATCCAGCCGCCGACGGTGCCATCAGCTTCACGCTCTACCGGGCGACTATAAACACCAGTTTTTATGCGCTCAAAGCTCACCACTTGAATAGCATCAGCGCCATGCTTACGTGCTTCGTTAATCAGTTTGTGTTTTATTTCTTCGGAATTTGTTCCGTCCGGTGCATCGACTTCAGCCCGACCAATCACATCATAGGAGTTAGCCGGGACTTCAGTTGTAGAATTGTAGAAGGCTACTGACTTATCTGAGGGTAGGGGGGGGAGAGATTGTCCCACATAGTCAATACTGATACAGGAAGAAAGGAATAGAACGACTAACGCAATTGAGGCGCGACACAATATATTTAACCGCGAGAAAGTCATGGCGTTCCACTAATCCTTCAAGTTTTGTCTGATTGAGGTTTGCTAAGTATAAAATGCCATTGCCAACATGTCAAGCGGAATTTTGTTATTTTATGCTCAAATGTCAAATTTTGTTTGTTTCCGGTTGGTTGGAAGTGTTTTGAAAGATATAAAAGACGTTATTTTCCGGGTCGTGACACTGATAAAGTGCTTCGCCCATTTTTAATGTCCTGGCAAAGCTCGCCTTAAAACCGTGCTTTTCCAGACGTTGACGTGTTTCTTCAACATTGCTAACGCGATAAACCCAGGCAGTGGCGGCGGATTCGTGTTTCAGAAATCTGGCGGCGGATTTTTCCAGTGCCACAGTATATCCGGTAGGGGAGTGGAATTCGACCCAAAAATTGCTGTTTATCTCCGGTTCTCCCAAATCAAGCACGTCCCGGTAAAAAGAACGGCAAATATCCATATTCTTAACCTTGATAATGATGCCGAAAAGGCTATTTTCCATAATATGCAGTCCTTTTTTGTTTAAACCGTAGTAAATTATATAGAGCAAAGTCAAGCTCGATAAATCGTGACGACTTCTTATGATAAACCGGAATAGAGCAAAGTTCAAAGCAAATAGAAGGCTTAAAACAGTTTTTTGCAGAAAAAACGTAACCCCTCACTCTTTGGGTGGGGGTCGAGGCTACGACACCCGAGGAG
>JAGYNC010000298.1 GCA_018400135.1 Victivallaceae bacterium | reverse complement strand
AACAGTCGGCTGTTGGGTTCGAAAAAAGTGCGCGGTTGCCGGTTGGTCTAATGACCGGAAACACGCGAAATCAGTAAATAAAAAAGAAAGGGAGAAGACAATGAAAACAAAAATGGCACTATGGGTAGGAATGATCGCTGCGGCTGTAACCGTTCAGGCAGGAGTAATTACGTTTGACGGGTATACAAATGGGCCGTTAAACGGACAGGAGAACTGGAACGCCCGTGACGATTTCACGGTGACGAGCGGCACTGTTCAAATCAATTCGGATTCGACAGATTTTTATGGCGCTCGTTGGAATGAAGCTTATAGCGGAACCCATTTTACTTTGTCTACCGATTTTACTTTTACGACGGTCGAAGCGAATCGACTTACTTTTTTTGCACTCGGGATCGCTGATAGAGGAGATCAATTTGGCTTTGCGAAAGGGGGTGGCGGTGTGCGTCAGCACAGTGATACTTCATACACACTGCACTTCGCGAACCTGGACCAAACGCAGAATTCTTTCAGCTCTCCTTTTTCAGAAGCGGATATTGGATTAAATATAAGCGGGGGCGTGACCACCACTGATAAATTAACGCTTAACCTGGTGTACACTTACAAAGGTGGAGGTCTGTGGACAACCGATGTGGCCCTTTTCAACGGCGCAACAGAGGTCGCGACGTTGACCACAGACTGGTCCGCCGACGTTGTGTGGAGCGACGCGGACAAATTCTTACAGCTTGCGACTGCCAGAATTGGAGCCACCAGCGGAGCAACCGTTAATTTTGATCAGGTTTCAATTATCCCGGAACCGGGGACGCTTGGATTGTTCGTAATTTCGTCTGCGGGCATATTGCTGGCGAGAAGAGTATTGCTTGACTAAAGCGAACAGGAGATCTTTTCAGAGAGCCGAAAGGCTCTCTTTTTAAATAGCCGACATTGCTCCGTAAATGAGTTTGGTAATGAACCTGTTATCAATAGAGATTAGATAGGGAAGGTTCGTCTCCGCGAGACAGCGTCTAATTCGACCAGCGGGAGACGGATTAAAGCCGGGCGATCATGAGCCGGAGATAAGACCGCCATTTCGGCTGGATCGGATCACCAGACAGACAAAAAAAGGAAAACAGTTATGAGACACAGAATTGCAGCATCAGTTATGATTGGCTTGGTTATGGTGCTGGGGATTATCAGCACACCCGGTGCTACGGCGATTGTTCTTTCTATGGGTGAAGATGCTGATTCGGAGTGGGAAACCATAATTGAAAACAAGACCTTCAGTGATGGGCTTACGATACAAGGTAAGAACCGTGTGCTGGTGAGAAATTGTCAAATCCGAGGTAAGGGCGTTTTCATTTCCAATTCTGAGCAGGTCACGATCTTAAATTGTCAAATCCAACACATCGGTGGGCCAGGTATTTCCGGATATTATTCAGAGGATCTTTTGCCAAAAAACACTCCGGATCATCCCCAATTGCGCCACAATGCAAGTGAACGCCGGAATGGTATTCTAATTATGAACAGTTCGGATATCACGATTCATGGTTGTGAAATTTTTGACGTTTTTGGCCAGGGTATCCTTGCGGTCTTAAGACAAAACGAAAACATTAAAAATATAACGATATCTGAAAACCGGATTGCCTATATTTGGGATGACGGGATTCTCATACAAAGCAGTGATCCATTGCAATCTCCACCTCAGGGAGTGGTTATTAGGAATAATGTCATTCATGATATCGGTTTAGGTTTGACGCAATTGGGATTTGCCCGTCACGGAATGTATTTGAAAGCCCGTGATGTACTTGTAGAGGGGAACACGATCTACAACTGTTTTTACGGTCAGGGAATCTCTCTGCGCAATGCAGGGATTGTTCGCAACAACAAGATCTGGAATACATACAGCTCATCCATTGCCTATTGGCCACAAACCAATACCGAAGACAGTTCTAAAACAGTGGTCATTGAAGAAAACCAGTGTCGGCGAGATTTTTTTTATACTCTGCCGATGCGACATATAGATCATTTGGATAGTCCTCTGAAACATGTGAATCAGAAACCTTTGATTCTGGTGGCCTATGCGGAAAATGATCGACCCTACGCATTCATTGAAAAATACATCGTTCGCAACAATACAGTCATTGTCGGAATCGACTATCTGCAAGATACCGACCTCATCGGAAGTTATGTTTACGAAAGTGGGAAGATTGATGGGCAGCAGCTTGTTATCGAAAATAATACGGTGATTGATTTGCGACAATAGTAAAATTGGTGTTTTACACCTTGTTTGGGCTTGACTGCATTAAGTAAAAATCCTCGAGGAGATGTTTTGTGAATTCCATTGAACGATTTTACGCAACCGTCGGGCGGCGGCCGGTGGACCGTCCGGCGTTGTGGCTGGGAATCCCGGACAAGCACGCGCTGCCGTCGCTGTTCAGCCATTATGGCGTAAAAAATATCGGACAGCTCAAGAGGAAGATCGGCGATGATATCTGGCCGGTCAACGTCCCTTACAATTATCCGCCAGCCAATCATATCGCCTGTGCGTTTGATTTTACAATGGCGGCGGAGTATGACGAGCGCACGCTGACCCATGCCGGCTGGTTTGCCGACAAGACCGATCCTGCCTGTGTTGCGGACTTTCCCTGGCCCGATCCGAAAAAGCACATGAGCGTCGA
>JAGYNC010000297.1 GCA_018400135.1 Victivallaceae bacterium | reverse complement strand
CATCGGGAACGCCGCGATGAACTTCAACGCGATGTTGCGAGCTAAACAATTACCGACAAACGACTTGGCTTATTTTCGGCCAGGCACTAATTAGACGATGATGTTGATTGTTCTGAAGCCAAGCTCATCGAACGCAATTTCTTTTCAAGGAGTGTGGCAAAAGATGCGACGCAACGGGACATAGCAGCAGCAAACACGGCTGGGGCGTTCTCAGTAAATGGTTCTGTAAAACTTGCTGTTCTTTGTTGCAGCACGGAGTTGTCTGACGAGGAAGCTCTGCTGATCGAATAGTTTATTCCGAGTGTAACTCGTTTGTGTTCAATATCGATTTGAAACATAAAAATATCCCCGCCAATTTTGTAGGATGGTATTTCTTCGGTTGTAGTCGGGTTATGATTGCGGAAGGCTACTCGCAAATATCGGCTGAGCATGGGCCCGGGCGGCTGAATCCATTTGTTGTAGTTATCCACAAGTAAAAGATTTTGATGATCGCGATAAACCATTTTGAAACGCACTGGTTCGCTTGTGGTGAATTCGGCAAATTCAATTCTGAAACTGTTACCCTTAATCCCTGCCGTAGTGGTGTCAAGATCATAATGGCTGGTAGGTTGGTACTTATCTTGAAATAAACAGCCGGGTTGGCTCAGGATAATCGCAATTGTCAAGATAATCAATACTGATAGATATTTCATGGTAATTTCCCGCGTTAGATTTTGTTCAAAAAGCCAATAATTAATTTTCCGACAGAACAGGAATGTTCAATATCTGTCCGGGTGATAGACTGGATTCAGATGCTAAAATATGCCGGTTGGCTTCAAAAATCAACTTATAATGTTTCCCGGTGCCGTAAAAGCGACGGGATATTTTAATTAGTGTGTCGCCTCTTTGTACCTGATAAGTTTGTGTTTTTTCGCGCTTAGGATCGGGTATTTTGGGAGATTCAACCGGTTTTAGCGGAATAACTTTGACGTCGGATGTGGTGTTATTATCAGACAATTTTGCTGGTGGTGTTTTGCTGTTTTCCGGTTCTTCAACGAATTCAGGAGTGAGAGTGTTAGTTTCATCAGCGGATTCTGGTGTTGCTGCATCAGTAGATTCTTCATCAAGCATTTCGGCGGAAGGAAGCTCTGCTGTTGTTGTTTCTTTCAGATCCTGTAGCGGTTCTTCAATTGTCTGTAATTTGTTGCGCAAGGCGTTTTGTTCTCTAACGAGCGCGGCATTTTTATTTTGTAACTGGTCAAGTTTTTCCTGTGCCAGTTCCAAATCTACAACGGCTTTTTCTTTCGTCAGTTTGAGTTTTGTGATTTCCTGATTTGATGCCGCAAGTTGTTTTTTTATTCCTTCAATATAGTTGAGCAGTTGTCGGTTTTGTGTTATTGTTCTGGTCAGTTTGGCACGATTTTTTTCCAGCGAATTTTTCAGCATTTCCACATCTTCCGGATCGTTATATTTCAGTCGGGCATGTAGATAGTATTTTCTTTTTGCCGCTTTAAGCCACTTTTTTACCTGTTCGCGTTCCGGCGAATTTGTTGAGTAATGCAAAAATTGTTGATAGTGGTATACTGCCTGCAATGGTTCGTCCAGGTTTTCGTCATATAGTGTGGCCAATCGGAGATGAGTTTGAGGAGAATCATAACGCACTTCAAGATATCTGTGGAAAAAATCTGTTGCTTCCTGGTATTTGCCGTTTTCTCTGGCCGCTTCGGCGTTTTTAAAGAGAGGATGCGCGGATTCTGCTCCGCCACGAAAGTCACAACCGACGGCGCATAGCAGGAGAAGCGCGAGGGTTAAAATTTTTACATTTATAGACATGATTTGCTCCTGATTTCAAACATAATTATAGCGGCGCCGCAAATTGCCGCAGTTTCCACGCGCATTGTGTAGGGAACAAGATTTATTCCGATTGCCCCGTATTGACGTAGTAAGTCCTCTTCCTTGTCTGAAAAGCCACCTTCCGGCCCAACCCACCAGCCAATATCACTTGAAACATCAGTTAATTCCGAAGTTTTTACTGTTTCTACCGCGCCAAAATAATTTTGTCGCGGCTTATCCGATGTTTGCAGTACATCGGCAAAGGGCGTTGGCGCGATAAGTTTGGGTATATATGGATTGCCGGACTGTTTGCAGCCTTCTCGAAGCAGTACTTCCCATCGGGAGCTTGTTTTATCCGGTGTTGCCACTGATCGCTCAGTAATAATTGGGTTGATCGACCATATTCCGATTTCGGCACACTGTTTAAGAAGTATGTCCATTTTTTGTTTGCGGGGCGGCGCCACAAACAGATGTATTTTTGGTGATGGTGCTGGATGGCGAGCAATTTCAGTTATAATTACTGCACCGTCAGTCTGAATCTTTCCTGCGGCTTTACTACCGATTCCGTCTAATAACCCGATTGTTTTTCCCGGCGTGGCTCGCAGCGTTTTAAACAGGTGATGGCGCTCGTCTGAAGAGAAGAACGCAACCCCGCCAATTTCATCAAGATGACTACAGAAGAAATAATGCATTGGTTGTTTTATTTATATTTAGATTTTTTCTTTTTGAACCTTTGCTATGACGTTACGTTACAGTCCGGTTGATATTGTCGCAAATAATAAATCTCAGATTCTGCGCCAAAAGATTATTCATCCCTTCTTCCTTTGTCCGTGCAGAGCAATACCCGACAATTGTAATGCCTCACTCTTTGGGCGGGGTCGAGGCTACAACACCCGAGGAGGAACGATTAGTGCTCTGTAAAGCTTA
>JAGYNC010000296.1 GCA_018400135.1 Victivallaceae bacterium | reverse complement strand
ACGACCCTCCACGCGCCAAAGGCGCGAAAGGAAAAAACCGGGAAGCGGTTCTGGCAACGTGCCGCCGCAATTATACCGGCCAGAGGCCGGTGGAGGGACGGCCTCCTGTCCGTCCTAAAGCGCGCACGGTGCGCGATAAAGTACTGCAAGCATCCCTGCTTGCGTTTTCTCTGCTCAAGCTGGAAGCTTGAGGTACTTTCGCGGGAACGCGCTTCGCGCAGGAAAGCGGCGGCACAAAGGGAGGTCGCGGCGTAAGGCTACGCCTGCGACTACTTGCGCGGTCGCGGCAAACAGGGTGACAGAAGAACGATTACGACAACCGCTGCGCTGACAACGACAACGAGGATTCCCGTGGTCACAAATAGCCGGCAAAAATCATCCGGCAATTTTCCGTCAACAACATGTCCTTGTCGGACATCGAAACGACGGCCCCCGTGCCGAGCGCGATTTTTCTGGCTTTGTCAAATGCCCTGACATCCTCTTTCCTTATGATTGCCGCCTTTTTGAATTCGATCGGATGATAGATGCCGTTTGCCTCGATCAGCAGATCGATTTCATTCTGGTCGCAATCCCTGTAGAAGAAACAAGGCGGCTCCCTGCCGTTATTCAGATAGCTCTTGATGATTTCCCCGACACACCAGGCTTCAAAATAGGCACCGTTCATATTTCCCGCTTCCAGAACTTCAGCCGAGGACCATTTGGAGAGATAAGCCGCGAGTCCGCAATCAAGCATGTAAATCTTCGGCATGCTGGTAAGTCGTTTGTTCAGGTTGGAACTGTATGGTCGTAGCAGATAGACCAATCCCGATGCTGCCAGGATATTGAGCCACTGCTTGGCGGTTGGCTGACTGATTCCCGCGCTTTCCGCCAACGCGGAGTAATTCAACAGTTGCCCTTGTCTGGCCGCAACCGCCTGGAGAAACTGGTAAAACGTGTCGGCATCGGCAACTTGAGTGAGATCGCGGACATCACGTTCAATATAGGTCTGCACATAAGAACGATAAAAGGTCGCCAGTTGATCGTTCTCGAATTTTTCCGCTTCGGGAAAACTACCGCGCCAGATACGAAGATAAAGCTCTCCGGGCGTAAGCTGCTTCATAAGGGGAACAGAAAATTGATCCGGTCGAAACGGCGGTTCGCTCCGGCCGGTCAATTCCTGCCAGGAGAGCCCCTGCATTTGAAAAATCCCGACACGCCCGGCAAGCGACTCCGTGACTCCTTTCATCATCTTGAATTGCTGACTTCCAGTCAGCCAGTAAAGCCCGTTGGCATTCTTCGGATCTTCCCGCCTGGCTTCATCAACCGCCATTTTGATATATGGAAAGAGCTGCGGCGCATATTGGATTTCATCAATCACGAGCGGTGACGGATTGTTCATCAGAAAAAGCTTCGGATCGTCCCGCGCCTGCTTGCGAAGTTCAAGATCGTCAAGGGTAACAAATTTACGATTTGGTTCCGCCATGTGATCGAGAAAGGTGCTTTTCCCGACTTGACGCGGTCCGGTCAGCAAAAGAACCGGGAAAAGCTTATTGGCTTTTGAAAAGGAGACAGCCAAATTTCGTTGAATGTATTTCATTATCGACCTCCAGACAGGCTCACGGATTCGGGAGAATTATACCCTATGCAGTTATATTTTACCCCGCGTTTATAGAAAATGCAAGACGGTTTCGAAATTATTATGGAAAATATAAAATCAACTTTAGATTTCCCAGAAATGCCGGCCGGCCTACGTGCCGTCGCACTCGATGCTTGAATATCCAATATCCAACGCAGATAAGCAGATAGTTGCCGGTTGTTTTCAGTACATGGAGGAGCGGAAGAATTGCTCCAATAATTTCCCGTATGGCCTCCTGATATAGCTGTCGCTGTGCCCGAGTATGAGTTTGGCGGGGACGTTCACATTTAAGTAGTTTATAGTTAATGAATTAAAAATCTGCCTGCGGGGCATGAACCCTGAAAGGCTTTTCGAGCACGGTCTGATTATTTCTTTTTGTGTTCTTGGCCCTTCCGTGTGGAGCTGATTTTGGCTCGTGGTTTTTGGGCAGCAGCGATGGCTTCCTCGCGGGTTGTGATAGTGCCGGATAACTGTAATTCACGAACACGAGCCAGAATTTTTCCGAATTGTGGACCGGGTATCATTCCCAGCTCAATCAAATCCTTTCCGGTAAGCAACGGTGGCGGTAGTTCAACTATGCCGTGTTGCGCGCTGATTTTATCCAGCAGAAAAATAAAATTGTCGAGTTTGCCGTGGCAGGAAATACAATCGATACGATGCAGTTCAAGTTCAGTGGGGAAATCAGGATCAGCCATCAACAACTTCAATTTTGCCTGGCGCATACGGTTTACTGAGGCGAATCGCATATGATTTTTTACTGCCCTGACAATGGTGGTGGTTCTGGCGCTGGACACGCGCAATCTGTCCATGATGGCTTTGGCTATTTTTTCGCCCCGCCGGTCATGTCTATAAAAATGTTCAATACCGTTAGCGTCAATAGATTGTGTATCGGGTTTGCCGACATCGTGCAGGAGCACACTCCATGCTAATTCCGCAGACGCGCCGGAAAGATGTTTAAGCATCAACAAAGTGTGTTGATAGACATCTCCTTCGGGGTGAAATTGTTCCGGCTGAGCAACCCCCTTCATAACGGTAATTTCCGGGAGCAGCACCGCCAGCAACCCGGTTGCGTCAAGCAACTTAATCGCGTCTGCCGGAAAATTACCCATCAGCATCATGTCCAGCTCATCGCGTAC
>JAGYNC010000295.1 GCA_018400135.1 Victivallaceae bacterium | reverse complement strand
AACTGCCGGTCCAGATGCGGCTGACAACGACAACGACAACGACAACGATCACAGATTTAAAAGAAGGACTATGACAATGAAAGTAAATGACGCAGTAAAACTGTTCGAACAAAGCAAAAAACGTTGCTTGCTCATCGGCGACGAGACGGTCGGCGTACTGGTCGGACTCGACCTCGAAGGCAGACTGTGGGCAGTCAAGGATGGCGTGATTCTCAACCGGTTCAATCCTGATGCCGTAATCGCCCAACCCACGCGGGAAGCGTATCTCAATCCGGGCGGCGACGGACTCTGGCCGGCACCGGAAGGTTCGCATCTGGGCTATGAATATGCCACTGAAACATGGCGGGTACCTCCCGGTCTGACCGGTGCAAGATATATTGTTGCTGAATCCTCGGCAAATCGCGCGGTTATTCGCGCCGAAGTCGATTTGATCAACGCCTCGGGACTGGGAATAGCGACCGCGTTTGAACGCGATATCCGGATTAAAAATGCAGATGCCGGGATAACCGTTACTGTCGTCGAAAGCATTGAATATATCGGGAGCCGGGAATTGTTGTCGCAAGAATGTCTGCTGGCGGCGTGGTCGCTGTGTCAGTTCGACAGCAACGACGGTTGTGAAGTTGTTTTTCCCTCGGCTGGCGCTGATTGTGTGTGGGATCTCTATGATCCCAGCGATGCGCAACGCCGCAATGACGGTAAATTATGGCACACCAAGACCCAGCCGTCGGCTGGACGTTATCAGATCGGCATGAGCAGAGACGTTGAGTGGATTGAGTTCCGCAACCCCCGTACCGGACTGGTGGTGCGTCGTTCGGCCGAGCCGATAGCGTCGGAACAGAACTACATCGACATCACCGACCGACCACCAACCGAATCTCCCGCCTCGCGTGGTGTGCGATTCAGCGCCTACAATGATCCGTCCGGTTTCATGGAAATAGAGGCCGCCGGTGGTTGCGCTCAGGTTATTTGTCCCGGCGCGAAGTCGATTGTCAAGACCGTTACTGAATATGCGTTGTAAAAAACCATCAGAGTAATTTTTAAGTTTTACAGAGCACAAATCGTTCCTCCTCGGGTGTCGTAGCCTCGACCCCACCCAAAGAGTGAGGGAATGTAATGGTAAATGCAAAATTAAGAATGCAAAATTATTCGGTATTGCATTTTAGTTGCCAAACGTGTAGATTATTTTTTTGCGCTTTGAGCTAAATCCTGAGTTGCCGATTTGCTTCAATCGCTCCGCTGACAACCCTCACACTAGAGGCAATTTCAAAAATCTCAGCGGTTGATTTTTGAAATCACTGGTTAAATTATCTTTGGTGCTTATGAAAATAACATTTGATTGTGTTCCCTGTATCATATCACATATTGTGCACATGGCGAAAATGATAACTGATAATGACGAGCAACGGCTCAAGATTGTCAAGCAATCGCTTGCTAAGGTAGTGGAAGCTGATTTCAGCGTCAGTCCTCCTGAACAAACCAGGCTGTTTCATCGAGTAATCAAGGAGATTTCCGGAGTTGACGACCCTTATCGTGAAATTAAGGATCAATCAACCGAATGCGCGTTGAACCTGCTGCCGTTGTTGCGTGAAGAACTCAAGCAGCGTGGAAATCAGTTTGATGCCATTGTCCGGGTGGTTATTGGCGGCAACATTATTGACTACGGCGCTAACCGGAATTACGATTTAAATGATGTTTGGGGGCAAATGCAGGAGGTGTTTGATCTGTCGCTGGATAGTGATGCGGTGAAACGTCTGAAAGCGGCAATGGACGCGGCCGAGAAAATTTTCTATGTGGCAGATAACTGCGGGGAGGCGGTGTTCGACCGATTGCTGATTGAACCTTACCGCCATAAGATTACCCTGGGAGTTCGCGGCGAACCGGTTTTAAATGATATTACTCCCAGGGAAATAGCTTCGTCCGGGCTGGATATTGTTCCGTACCTCCATACTGGCGACATGACGCCCGGCGTGTCGATGCAGCACTCAAGCAAAGAATTCATTGACGGCATGAGAGAGGCTGATCTGGTTATTGCGAAAGGGCAGGGGAATTTTGAGTCGCTTCACGAGTATGATCGTCCAATATTTTTCCTATTGCGGGTTAAATGCCAAGTGATAGCCGAGTTAATTGGCACCGCGAAACTGGGTGATATGCAGATTATTTCAAGCAATATTTAAGGGGGAAAAGCCTCCTCTTAAAATTAGGATTTGTAGATGTTTGTTGTTGATAGCAAACAGCAATCCAAAGACAAGTTATTATGAAATTAACAATTAAAGAACTGCTTGCGGATGTACCGGATTTTCCGGTAATTCCACTGGATGCAACCAGGATGCGGGACGGTATTGTCGTTAGAATCCCTAATTGGCTTGGCGATGCGGTAATGGCCATGCCGGCGCTGATGCAACTCAGAAAAATTTTACCCCGATATGGCGGGCTATTCGTTATTTGCCCTGCCGGGCTGCGCGCATTATTTGAGGCCATGCCGCAGGTTGACGTGGTTCTTTCATTGGCTGAAGTACACAAAAAATGGTCTCGGGCTGAAATGTATCGCGCTATCAAACTGCGGGCAGGTGCGGGAATATTGTTTAATAATTCATTGCGCGATGCCATTTTGATGCGGCTGTGTGGCGTTAGCTCGCTTTATGGCGCGAAAGCGCGTTGCCGCAGTTTGTTATTGAAGCGCGGTTTTGCTTTTCCCAAGCGCATTAGTGGTGATCTGAATAAGTTGCATCACGCCGGGAAATATCTTGCCATTGTCCAGG
>JAGYNC010000294.1 GCA_018400135.1 Victivallaceae bacterium | reverse complement strand
AGAATCTCGGTATGCCCAACATTTTATATCGCTTGAGAGCCGCTTGTTCACAGAAAAAAATGATTTTTACTGAAGAGGAGCGCAAAAATTTCAAGGGAAAGAACTTCTTGCGCATGGCGTTTGCGGAAATGGCGTTCGGCATGGAGCAGTTTGACGATGCTTACGATAAATTCCAGACAATCTACAACAACCGCCAAAACAGTAATTTCGAAAAGGCCGCGGCATTGATCGGCATGGGATACTGTTGCGATCTACTACAAACCGCCCAAAACCCTCAGGAGCGGGTAAAAACAGGCATGCGGATTTGGGACAAGGCCCGGCGACTAGCGAATAAAACCAGCTTGGAAAGACATGCAATGTGGATGCATGCCAACTATTTGTGCGCATCCACGGATACTGTCGCGGAAGCGTTGAAAGCCTACGAGGAATATCTCAAAAAATATCCCGATGACGAGAACGCGGATGCGGCCACGCTCTCGATGGGAATGTGTTATTTTCAATTGCAACAACCGAACAAGATGCTGAAATGCTACCACAAACTGAAGGCCAAAGACCCCGGAATGTTGCAGGTCAAGGAATTCGAACGCATGTTCAAGGTACTGAAAATCAATCCCCAAACGGGCAGGACAGAGAAAATCAAGCCGTCCATGAAATAAAAACAACTCAAGGAGGAAGAGTCGCCATGAGAGTAAAAACAATGTTCGCCTGCATGATGCTGATACTGCCGGTGATGACATCGAGAGTCCGGGGAATCTCCTTCGACGGGGTGAAGGGCGGCACCGTCGCCGGCAAGACCATCACGACGCTGCACGACAACGATATCTCGGCGACGGCCGCTTCGGGCTGGACGTTTCAAACCGCGAACGCCAGTCCCTCCTCCTACAAGGGAGCTTCCTGCAGCGTGTTCGGTGCCGGCACGTACACCAAAACGGGCAGCTTCAACTTCGTCAACTTCACCGTGGTGATGTGGGGACGCATCACCGCCTCCGGCCCGGGCACCGGTCCCGACACTTATCACCTTTCGGCAAATCGGGAAACAACCTGGTATTTTATCGAGTCGGCCAACGACAGGATCATTGTTCCTCTGGGAGACGCGGAAACCTACAACGCGAGAGAGTTCATGGCGAGCGCGGGCATCGGGGACAAAAACAGCAACTGGCAATATCAGCGGTCGGGAGGTTCGCCGATAAACGGCGACCCCGGAACATCGTTTACGGTTCCATCCTCGCTTACGGCTGGAGACTACATCATCACCGGTTCGCCGGTGATGTGGGCGGAGGCCGTCTCGGATTCCAAAACCCTCGCCGTCGTCGAGGTCGCCTCGGTGTCAGCAACCTACGGCACAACCACCGTTCCCAGCACCACGGATGATCCAGATGAAAATGAAACGCTCTACGTGCCCGTGGGAGCCAGCGCGTTCAATGTTACTGCTACGGCAAATCCATCGGGAACCTGGCCGGATGAAAAACCAACCTGGACGGTCAACGGCAGTCCTTCAGGCACCGCTGGGAGCGCCACGTACTCTTTCAATCCGACTACCGCCGGACCCTACACGGTCGCAGCGACCTGTGGAACCTCCACGAAGGCAATGAAAATTAACGTGGTGGAGGTTGACGCAATCCAGTATGAACAACCCTCTGGAACATGGAATACCATCAGTGGTACGTTGTATGTTTTAAAAGGTTCAAATGTCACATTCAAAGCCATTCCGAATCCTGGCGAAATTTGGCCGAACGGCAAACCAACTTGGGGCGGAACTTCAGGTGCCAGCGGATCAGGTGAAACCACAAGCGTGACTTTCAACACACCCTCCACGTCGTCCGGCGATTACAAGACGGTTACCGCCATTTGCGGAAACACCAAGACTGCAAACATTGTTGTATATGATCTGACTGGCACATTTACTCCTGAAGACAATTTTGATGGCAGAAGTCAAACTAGGTATGGTCTTGAAGAAGAAGTGGGCTTGAATTTCACCACTGATCCGGCAGGTGTGACGGCGGCCCAAGCCGGTGGATTAGAGTGGACGTGGAGTGGAGTGGGTGAGGTTAGTAATGCAGGAAATGACGGCAATGCAAATTATGACGCTCAACATATTGCAGGTGAAGTTACCTTCCGCATCACCGTCAAGTCAGGCCCATCAAAAGATCAATTCAAATCCTATTCGAAAACAGTAGTTGCGCCAAGTGGCTCATATATGATACAGAAACCGAGTTCTGGTATTCGACATACGACCAATACTTGTTCTGCAGGATTCCTAGGCTGGTCTTTTCTTGAACCCAAAGATGTGTCGTTTTCAAAGCTTTCTCGTAGAGAAGGCACTTGCACCGGTACAGGAACTGGGTTTTATGCCTATATAAATGGGGATGTCCATGAAGTAGGTTCTTGGTGGCCTGTCTCTACCGGCAATAGTTCAACCGGATGTCGTGTACTCACTGACGATCAGATTTATTCGGGGTCAAAAAGTTCTCCTTATTCGAATGGTGAATTTAATTGGCCAATTCCTCGTGAATACAAGGCAGACGATGGTGTTCCTCACCAGTTTACAACAGCCACTCATAACCAAGTTGCGGATGCGAATGGAAAATGCACTATTCAGAAACACGGCGCTGGACCGTTTTCGAAGAATGCGGCCGATGCCACTTCCAGTTGGTGACATTTGAAATATAAGGCTCTTTCGCTGTTTTAGTGGATGAGGCTTGAAAAACAGAAAAATTGAAATAAAAGAAAGACTCCCAATAATAATAAAATTAAAAGGAGTCTTCC
>JAGYNC010000293.1 GCA_018400135.1 Victivallaceae bacterium | reverse complement strand
TTGAACTCCTTGATAAGAGTTCTGTATTGTGTTTCTTTGATCATGTTTGCCTCCGATTAGCCATAATTTAATTGCTTTTCGGAAGAAAACACAACTACCTTTTCCACGGGTATTTTTAATTGTCGTCAATGGGTAAATATAATTGTCGCGTGACGAACAAGTGGAAATCGCCAGAAAACTGATTGCCCAGAGGGTTGCCGGGGTAATTTTTCACGCCGAGAAATTCGAGGACTTCGCGATCATTCATGAAGAGTTGGCGCGCCGAGACATTCCATCGGCGGTTGTCAACTTGAGCAATGCTCACGGTGTCGGCATAACCAGCGATGACCGCCAGGGGGCAACTGATGCGGTAGCACACCTTTTCGGACTCGGGCACCGTAGGATAGCCCATATCGCTCATGAAAGCAGCGACGAATATGTTGTCAACCGCCGTCTGGGCTACATGGAGGGCATGAAGCTATTATCACAGGAAACGCCCCTGCTCTTGAGCATCCCCGGGTACAAGACCAGTGATTCTGATGAAGGTTCATGGATTCGCAACGCCCTGCGGAAGTGTCACGAATGTGGCATCACCGCTTTTTTTTGTTCCGAGGATACAATAGCCATGAGAGTCCTGCAAGCCGCTTACGAATTGAATATCAAGGTGCCGGACGCGCTTTCCGTTGTTGGCTTTGGTAATATGGACATGGGCAGATTCGCGGTGGTCCCATTGACTTCCGTTGAACAGCCGTTCGAGGAAATAGGAAAACTGGCCACTTCAAAAATTATCGAATCAGCAAGGGACAACTCTGTGCCGAAAATCGAAAACGTAAAACTGAAAACCAAACTTGTTATTCGCGAATCGACCAGTCAGTCGGCAAGCGTTTTCCAGCCAAAGGGGTAGTGAATTCAACCAACATTCAAGGGAGGACATATAGACCATCGATCATGAACCGTCGTTTCCAAACCTAATCAACAACTGCAAAAAAAGGAGAACTGCAAAATGAAAACATCGAACAAGTCTCAGATTGAAAATCACCAGTCATTCACCCTTATAGAACTCCTCGTTGTGATCTCGATCATCGCAATTCTTGCCTCGATGCTACTGCCGGCGTTGAACAAAGCTAGAGACAAAGCGAAAACCATATCATGTGTCTCCCGCTTAAAACAGACTGGTCTGGCCATCGGCATGTACATCAACGACTATCAGGATTATTTCCCGGCATTCACGCCGACGTCGCCGAGCGCCTATGACCAAAAAATGGAAAAGTACGTGCCGAATCCATCATTCTTTACCTGTCCTTCCACTTCGGAGGCGGAAACC
The DNA here is from genome assembly GCA_018400135.1 of Victivallaceae bacterium. GTDB lineage: Bacteria > Verrucomicrobiota > Lentisphaeria > Victivallales > Victivallaceae > M55B135. Next base: position 1,464 of record JAGYNC010000293.1, on the reverse strand, counting down.
ACCCATCCCTATTTTCGCCGTTACTGGAAAGGCAAATACTGGCCGATTACGCTCGCCATAAATGCGCATACCGGGAACATGCCGCACAAGAGAAACATAAAAATCATGCAAATCAAGGTACCATCCCGAGCGGTGCTGGTCGGCGATGCCGTATCCAACACTCTCTACGGTGGGACGTATTACTATGGAATGGGGCACTTGGATTACACGGGCAGGAGTTTTCGGCACGAAGGCGGCGCAGTTCACAACGGTCTATTTGTGGATGGGGGTGTCAGGTCAATAAAAGGCCATGACACAATGCCTGCCAGCAGTTATTCCTATAACTACGGGATAAATCCGTAACCGTAAGTACTTGAGCGAAGATGAAGAGTTTTGCTTTTTCAACAATATAAACTCACCAGAGAGAGGAAAAAATGAGAACGATATTGATTATGACGGCGACACTTTTACTGGTGTCACTGGTCAAAGCGGGAAATGGTGCTGACAAGGAATTCATGCTGGTGGAAGAAGGTAAACCGGCGGCAGTAATAATGATCCCGGAAAATGCTCCGCGTCAATTGCGCGATGCCATTGATTTTTTCAACGCCGAATTGTCGAAATGCGGAGTTCCGAAGTTTTCAATAGTGCAGGAAGCTCCCTTGCATGGTAACCATCTGGAGTTTGTCGTGCAACAAACCGCATTTATGGAAAGAGACAAGTACGAAATTTCTTTTCCAAAGCCAAGAGTCATGCGCATCAACTGCACCGCGACCTCCGCGCGTTGGGCGTTGAACCATCTTTTGGACAAGGCCGGAGTGCGCTATCTTTATCCGGGGCCGGATGGGGCGCATTATCCGTTGATAACCAGCCTGAGTATACCGCGCGATGAAGTAAAATCAGATGCCTCATACAGGTTTTATCGAGGGCTATACGCCGAGGACGTGAATTGGATGCTCGCATTGAATTGTGAAGGCGGTAACTCTTACCAATATTTCAATCATGCTATCGACAGGATATTCCCGCTTGAAAAATACACCAGTGGCGAATGGCTCGATAAAATTATGCCGCTACGGAACGGCCAACGGGAATCCTCTCCCAGAAAATTTTACTGGGAACCATGTTACAGCCACCCGGCCACTACTTCCGAGGCCATAAAAAACATTTGCTCCTGCTTTGAAAAACATCCGAAACAAGTGGTTCATTCGCTGACTGTCAACGATGGCTATAATACTGCGTGCGAATGCGATCTCTGCCGCGAAACCAACCGAATCTCAGGTAAATCACAATTTATGCCTGGCAGAAAAAATTATTCTGAAGTTTATTACAAATGGGTCAATCAAGTGGCAAAAGGCGTGACCGAAAAGTATCCGGACAAATACTTCTGCGTCTTGGCTTATGCGGGAGTAATCGATCCGCCCAGTTTCAAGCTCCATCCCAATGTGCTGGTCATCGTCGCCTTTGAATCCTACGCCTGTATTGATCCCG
>JAGYNC010000292.1 GCA_018400135.1 Victivallaceae bacterium | reverse complement strand
ATCGCGGCGATCCCGGTTGATACACAATGCCCTGGCACCGGCAGCAATGGCCTGTTCGAGGAAAACGTGCCCGTCAAAATGTTCTCCGGATAAGGCAATGAACAAAGCTCCGTGCATGTCAGCGCGGGTGTCGGTACCAACGCCATATACAGGATAATCGTTCGAAGGTTTGTTCAACCACCGGACATCATCGAGCGCGGAGGTAATTTCTCCTGAGGTGAAGAGAATGTCTGACATTACCCTGAACCCATGATAAATTGTGTCGGTTTTTTGTTGCTCGCGTTTGCACTGCACTAAATGTCTCACAGATCCGGGATTACGGTAAGATTGAGGCGAAATAGTCAATAGTTTTTAAAAGTCCTTCGCGCAACCGGACTTTCGGATTCCATTCCAGAATTTTGTCAGCAAGCGAGATATCTGGTTTGCGCTGTGCCGGGTCGTCCTGGGGCAATGGCTTAAATACCAGTTCAGAGTTTGAGTTGGTCATCTCGATAATCATTTCCGCAAGTTTGAGCATAGTAAATTCTCCGGGATTGCCGAGGTTGATAGGGCCGGTAACGGTTCGCGGCGAATTCATCATTCGCACCAGGCCTTCAACTAAATCCGAGATAAAGCAGAAACTGCGAGTTTGTGAGCCATCGCCATAAATAGTAATATCTTTGTCGGCCAGCGCCTGGGTGATAAAGTTGCTCACCACACGTCCATCATAAGGCAGCATTCGCGGCCCATAGGTGTTGAAAATTCGCACCACTTTGATTGCCACACCGGTCTGCCGGTGATAATCGAAAAAAAGTGTTTCGGCGCAGCGTTTGCCTTCATCGTAACAGCTTCTTGGGCCAATACAGTTGACATTCCCCCAGTAGTGTTCGGGTTGCGGATGTTCAAGAGGATTCCCATAGATTTCTGATGTTGAAGCCTGAAGAATTGGAATATTGAGTCGTTTGGCGATTCCAAGCATATTAATGGAACCGGAAACACAGGTTTTGGTGGTATGAATTGGATTGTTCTGGTAGTGCACCGGCGAAGCCGGACATGCCAGGTTGTAGATAGCATCCACTTCGACGAAAAGCGGGAGCGTGATGTCATGTCTAATCAATTCAAAATCAGGGTGTGTTAGCAGATGGCGGATATTGTTTTTTGAACCGGTGTAGAAGTTGTCCACGCACAAAACATCATTGCCATCATGCAGCAATCGTTCACAGAGGTGCGATCCGATAAATCCACCGCCACCGGTCACGAGAATGGTTTTTTTCTTCATTGAGGCAATACCAGAGACTTAAAGTTTTATTCGGTATTAATGTTGATAATACTTCTGACCCGATCGCCCCTGAAGACGACGCGGATTGTCTTATCCTCAGCAATCCAATAAACCCAGGTACTGTTTTGCCGGGAAGGAGTGCGGAAAGCTGCCGGCGTACCGTAGGTTAGCAATACTTCATTTTTAGACATGCCGGGAACAACGTCCCCCTGGCGAATCCTTGTAAGCATTTCCGGATTGATTTTCTGGACCAGTTCCTCGGGTTTTCGCAGGGTAAAAATCTGGCCGATGTAGTCCTGCATTGTGATCATCATCAACTGATTATCAAAATGGATCGTATACTGTTGGCCATCGTGTTTGGTTTTAAAGGTAAGTTTGCTGTCAGTTGCTTTAATCGGTATTATTTCGGTGCCGAACGGAATAATGCGTCCCTGCTGAATATTTAAACAGGAGATGTTGTCGCAATTGACATACCAGAGGTTGCATTTGGTGTAAACCGGTGATTCGAGTGGTTGCTGCAAGACTTCTGCCACTACAATTTCGCGGGCGCAACCGGCCAGCATCATTGCGAGCGCCAATAGAAATAAGGCTCCCACGCTTTTCACTCTCATCATCTCTTTTCCTCCGCCTGATTGAATCGAAAAAACTGACACAAACCAAGTCTGACAGCTTTTTCCTGCGTTTTCCGAAAAGTGCCAATCGTTTTTAACCGAAAACCAAGGCCAGATCAACCTTGGATTTGGCTTCCAAAGAAATCAGCGTTTTAGTGTGAATAATGCCTTTGATATCGTTGGTCATACGTTTTACAACCACTTCCGAGAGTTTACTGTTAGTGGGTACCCGTACCATTGCCACCAAGTCATATTCGCCGGCAACAGTATAAACTTCAGAGACTCCCTCCAGCTCCATCAAATCTTTGATTACCGATTGGATCATGGAGCGTTCAACATTTACCAGGACGATTCCGGTTACCATGCGTAAACCCTTTCTTTTAGAGGTTAAAAAGTAATTATTGTCTTGTTTTGAGACATCAACGTCTCAAATAGTAAGATAACCAAGCGTCCGATATATGCAAGTGTCAATTGCAAAATTACTTGTTTCAATAATTAGTGCCCTCACTCTTTGGGTGGGGTCGAGGCTAGTATGAGTTGCAGTTGCAAACTGCTCAGTCGTCCGCTTGAGATAGCGGATATAAAACGGAAAGGAGGTGGTGGTTAATAATCACCAGAAAACACCAAAACCTACCCGTGCGGGGCCGACACCCGTGCGGAAATTATTGCTCGAACTCGTGTTCGCACGGGGTACGCGGCCAGGGTCGAGTGGAGACACTCGGCGATGAAGGGGCCAGGCAATAATACTTGGGAAGGATTCATGATTCGGCGGGTGCCTGGAGTGCTAAATGCCTAGCTTAGAGAAACGCATGGGAGCCAGTTCCAACCAGCTCTCGTCCACTGTATTTATGCGGTTTACGCAGTGGATACCGCATTCGTGGCTGATGGATTCGTTCCGGGAAAATGGTGGTTTGCAACG
>JAGYNC010000291.1 GCA_018400135.1 Victivallaceae bacterium | reverse complement strand
TTTGGTGTGGATATGGAAGAGGTGTGGCTAACAGCACAAGATGATCTTCCAACACTTGAGCGGGAAGTTGAAACAATTCTCAAGACCTTCAAGGAGTTAGCAGCCATTGGAAGACGAAGAAATCATAGCTTGAACATTCTCGAAAAGGTTTGAGAGGTACTCAAACCTTCCCGATAATTTTATTTAACCATTGATAGATGCGGAGCATGAACCCTGAAAGGCTTTTCGAGCACGGTCTAATTCGTGGCTAAAACTCTCCCCTCATTCTTCATTAGTAATTTTTTATATTTTTCAACCTGTCTGTCCGAATGTAACACTTTTTCACATTGGCTCATTTTCGATCACTTTTTCTATACAACCCCCTAAACTGCCGAAATATCAAACACTGCTTCTGTTCCACGTTTTATATCGTGATAAACAGGAGGAAGTTCGCGGGCGGTCAGCAACATGGCAATCTCGGCCCAGGTGCTTAACCTTGCGGTATTACCGTTCTCCTCCAATCCATCCATTGTCATTAGTCTTTCGCTGATACAGCCGACTGGCATATCGCCCCAGACTTCCTCCTGACCCGGGCGTACGATCATCTGCGGAATACACTGCGCGATATCCTCCAGTAATCTGAGGTAGTGTTCATCCCCGGTCACTTCGTAAAGTTTGAGTAATGCGTCGCCGGAAGCAGTACAGATACCCGGCGTGCCATGCTGATTCTGGACATTTGCGAATACCGCGCCGCGCGGCTGGATGCCGAGTCTGCTCAGCGGTGAATCGGCGGGTAGTTGTGCATCATAGCACAAGACCCAGGTGGCGAACAGGTCTGCCGTCTGCCGCGCCCATTCAAGATGCCTGTGCTCGCCGGTAGCGGCGTGTAGCTGCACCAGTCCGGCAAGCAGCGCATAGTTGCTTTCCGAGTCAACCGCCATCAGCGCGTCGCCGACACCGCCACAGGTATAGCCCTTGTTTAGAAAGTTCTCGACATAATATTCCGCCAAGCTTATTGCAGTCTTGAGGTATGCCTTTTTCCTGAACCATTCCGCGCCGCGCAGCAGCGGTTCGAGCCCGAACGCGCCACAACAACTGTCGCCCCACAACACATCGCCGTTGTCGGGGTCAACCGTGTAGCCGAGATGCCCGAATCGTTTTGCCGTGTCAACCATGGCATCAAGGTTGCGCTTTGCCGCATCTTCCCAGGCGGTCTCTACGGTTTCGTTGCGCGATCGCAGCAATTCAATAATCTTCAGAACATCGCGGGTACATCCGAGAGGACGGCGTATCAGAGAGAATGCGCGGCAGCCGGGGCGCTTCACCCCGAAGCTGCGCCACTGTTTGCCGTCATGCAACCCGTGAAAGTAGCCGCTGGGCGATAGTGCCTGCCGACAGAATACATCCAGCATCCGGACGGCTTTCTGCCGCCGCTCGGGATTTTCCGACATTGCCATGGCAAACATGGTTGGACCTCCACCAACCCAACCGGTCTGCATGGCCCAAGGGGAATTTCCCATTGAACTTTGATAATATCCGTTGGTTTCGTTCCAATTATGGGCATCAAGTTTTGCTTCTATGACTTCGGCTGCCTCGACGAAGCCCAGGTCTGACCGACGCTTTTCCTTTCCGCGATGCGCATGGCCGTATTCAGCGATCTTCGCAACAAATCCGGGAATTGTCGCCGTTCTGACCGGAATTATCCGAATGTTAAACGAAATCGTCTTTCCCTGCTTAATATCCATGCCGGGTTCGTTCTTGACATCGACCCGGTCGCAGAAGCGATAGCGTTTTTTGCGCATCACCGGCAGGCAGATTTCGATCCGTACCGGCTCATCAGGAACTGTCTGAATATTCACCCCGCTGACACCCCACTCGCCATAAACATCGAGTCCAATCAGATAACCAAGTCGCTGTTCCGGATCGTAGACTCCCACTACCGGAATCGCCAGCGCGTTTACCGCGAATTCAGCACGATAGCCGGTCTCGGAACAGAGCCGGGGCAAATCTGCCTGCACGATAGGACCGCCCGGCGTTACTCCTTCGGTCAACAGGTATGGAGCATAGGGTTGCGGAGAGACGATAAAGCGGTTGCCGTTGTACATCGCACCAGGCGCGATGACATAGCTTTTCCAGCTCAACTCAAGGTTGACAGGTAGGATGAACTGCACGTTTTTCAATTTGGCTTCAGAAGAAAAAGAGAATTTCAGCTCTTTATCTTTTTGAACATGTTCAAATCTGATACCGGACAAAGATTGCTCAACAACCTCGTTCGCAATTGTTATCTCGGGCTTTCCTAAAATCACACGTTTATCCACATTATTCATTTGTTGAATTCCTTCACGGCATTGATCATGGCGGCGATATTCTCCACCGGAGTCCTCGCCTGGACGTTGTGAATAGCATCAAAAACGAATCCTCCGTCTTGTGCGAATATCTCGCATCGCCTAAGCACCTGTTCGCGCACCTGTTCCGTTGTGCCGAACGGCAAAACATGCTGGGTGTCAACGCCGCCGCCCCAGAATACCAGACGAGTGCCGTATTTTTTCTTCAATTTTACCGGCTCCATTCCCGAAGCGGAGCATTGCACAGGATTGATGATGTCGAAACCCGATTTAATGAACAGTTCCATGAATGACTCAATCGCACCGCAGGAATGCTTGAAAGTTTTCCAGGGGGTATTAGCGTGAATCCAATCATTCATCTTTTTATAATAGGGATGCCAGAGGGTCTGATAAGTTTCCGGTGAACAGAAAGTTCCGGACTGGGTACCGAAATCGGTGCCGCAAAGGAAAACTGCATCAACATTGTCGCCGACCGCCGCATGAATCTTCCTCAGGTTTTCCAAGGCATATTCGAGCTGTCT
>JAGYNC010000290.1 GCA_018400135.1 Victivallaceae bacterium | reverse complement strand
TTTGTGACTTTTTCGGTTCCGCATTTCGGGCAGTTGCGGTTGCCGCATGACTGCCAGGTGAAACGGCTAACTCCGCAGCCGGAGCACACACAGAGCGTGCCGATTTTCGCGGCGACACGCGACGGCGCCAGTTCCGATAAAACCTCCAACAACGAAATGCTCACGCGCATCAGTTCAATCATGAAACGCCACGGCATTGCCGATGGCGCGTTTACCTATGTGGCCGATTCAGCGCTGGTTACACCTGACAACCTCAAAGAGCTTGCCGGAATCCGCTTCGTCACACGCTTGTCGGCCTCATACAAAGTCTGCGACGACGTTATTGCCGAAGCTGTCGTCTCTGACGCCTGGCATGAAATCGGGAAACTGGTCGAATCATCCGAATCGGACAGTCGCCCTGCGGCGTTTTATCGCGCACGCGAAAGTAGTGTTGAGCTCTATGGACGCGATTATCGCGCACTTGTCGTTCATTCCAGTGTCCACGACAAACGACGCCAAAAGAAACTCGCCAAACAACTTGTTCAATCTCAAAACCAGCTCGAAAGCATGCTCAAAAAGGAGCCAGTCGATTATGCTTGCGAGGCCGATGCGACCGCAGCGGCAAAACGACTGGGAGCCTTGCGGGAAAAATTCCATCGTTTAAAGGTGAGCGTCGAGCGCATCGAATGCCGCAAACGCGGCAGACCGCCGCAAAACCGCCCGGCATCAACAACCTCGCGATTCGCGTTAAAATGGGAAATCGTCGAACAGCGCGAAGCAGTCGAACGCTTGCGCGAAACGACCGGATGCTTCGTGTTGCTTTCAAACGTGCCGGAACACGGCGATGCCTCCATGGATGCCGAGGATCTGTTGCGTTCCTACAAAGGCCAATATGGCGTTGAAAGCAATTTCAGCTTCCTCAAAGACCCGTTAATAGTAAACGATTTATTCTTAAAAACCCCCTCGTGCATCGATGCCTTGGGCATGGTGCTGGTTATTGCGTTGACGGTGTACAGGCTTATGGAACGCAATATGCGTTTACATTTGCAGACTACTCAAACGACAATTGATGGATGGCGGCACCGTCGCACGTCAAAACCGACAGCCTACATGATGACCAGGAAAGTCCGCGGCATAAAAGTCGCCGTTATCAATGGAACCAGGCATATAATCCGCAAGCCCGGTCCAATCGCTCGTTCATATCTGACGGCGCTGGGGGTTTCCGACGAGGTATTCACACAACCTCATTATCGATGCTGCCCGATAATTACGGGAAAACCGCCGCCGAAAAGGTGAGGAATGTGGGCTTAAAGAAAATAATCTGATGTAAATATATAATCCGGGTATGCGATATCCTCTCCACTGCTCAGGAGTTCTTTGCGATTTTATTATGCATCTTGCTTTTATGCAGCCAACGGGATGCCTTTATACGTCCATTTAAATGGTTTGGCCATTGTTCTGTTGAAGTAAGCTATGAATTCTGTAATTTTTTCTCTGAGCTTTATTTTGGATTCAAAACTTCCTCTTTTTAGAACTTTTCTGACAAGTATCCCGAACCATATTTCAACCTGATTAAGCCATGAACAGTGTTTCGGGGTATAAACAAAACGGATGCGGTGTGTTTTATCTTTCAAAAACTTCTGCCGTGAACTCATGTTTTTCAATATTCCGCTTTCTCCTTTTACACCAATATCGGTTTTGAATCCGATTTTCCCGGCAATCAAGCGGACTAATGTTTCCGATATATGGGTATTTAAATTATCACAGATAAAAATCCATTCGGCATCAGGATCAGTGGAAATCGTTTTTGCTATATGACCGGCAAAGTCAGATTCATCACGGGTATCGCCCATATATGATTCAATTATGCGTCCGCTTGCAACGTCAAAAGACGGAATGAGGCAAAGCGTGCCGTGCCGACTGTATTCATGCTCGATGAGTTCCTCTTTCCCCGGCCTCATGGGTTTTGACGGCGCAATTCTTTCCAGTGCCTGCATCCCGGTTTTCTCATCTGTCGATACCACATGAATTCCGTTCTTATGAAGTTCCGGGGTATTCATATAAAGATCACAAATTTCTTTTACCTGCGATTCATACTCTTCCTGATTGTCTATTTTAGGATTCAGCCAGTATTTACTTTTATGCGGCTGCAAATCAGCCTGATTCAAAAACCTCTGAATCTGCCTTGAGGAAATCCCGGAGGCTATTCCCTGCAAGCGTACTTCGTCGCAAAGTTCTCTTGCCGTCCAGTTGGTGATTGGACGATTAAATTCGTCTGGTTTCTTCAGGGCAAGGGCTACAATCGCGGTATATTGTTCTGGCGTATAAATGCACGGAGCGCCGCTTCGTTCTCTATCTGCGAGGAGTGCTTTTAAAAGACGTTCTTTTCGCAGCTTATTTCCTGCGTGCCCAGGCTCTTTCAAATGTACTGAAAGCATATTCTTCCATTCCTTATTGATAATTTCTCCACGGTGATACCAATCGCTGACAGTATCCCGGTTGTATCCGAGTTCTCGCGCGGCGTAACTGAAAGATGTTGGATTGTTATGGAAATAAAGTATAATTCCGGCTCTGCGGAGCTCTGAGACAGTTGTCGAATGACGTGCTGTAAGTAGAGTCAGTTCTGTATGCAAATCGGCATTCAGATTTATAAACGGGGGGACGACTGTGAAATCATTATCTGGTATTCTCCTGTTTAAAATTGGTAATATATAGATTATAATCTATATTACAAATTAATATATATTTTTTTGCTATTTTTTTAAACAGGTGTAATGTTAACAATTAACCACGGAGTTTGTAAATGGGATATAAAGTAAAACTGCAAAAGATAAGCAGACCGACGAACAAATCCTTTTTTGTATCGATTCCTGTCGTTC
>JAGYNC010000029.1 GCA_018400135.1 Victivallaceae bacterium | reverse complement strand
TTCGACCCCACCCAAAGAGTGAGGAATTACATTATTGATTAGTGCCGACGAAAAAGCCTTTTTCGTTTAGGCACTAATTAAAATGGTAGTTCAGGCTGTTCCGCTTGATCCGCCTCTGGCTGTCGAGGTACCTGTTCACGCTTGGGGCGCCGGGTAACTTTCTGGCGCTTATGCAACCTTTGTAATCGTCGCAACCATTCGTCATGTTCCTGACGAGCGTTCCGCCAGCTTGCCCGAAGCGATTCGTTGCTGCAACTCCTTTACCGGCCGCGATTTTTCCCGTTGTCTGTTAAGAAATTCCACGTATTATAACCAATCTTTGATTTGCTGGATTTTTTTAAACACGATCCCGCCGCTTTAATCATTTCCCGCATTTTCTCCAACGCCTGCCGCAATTGTGCATCAATCAACGCTTCCCCGGATTGCGGCTTACCCGCGTTAGGAGGAAACGACAAGTATTTCTCTGGAGGAGGAGACGGCGGCGACGTAGTAACCTCAATATCCGGTCCAATGCCCTGCTCATGGATCGGCAGACGTTTGGGCGTATAATATCTGGCTATAGTAAACTTGACAGCGCCACGGTTCGGCAAACGATAAACACGCTGTACTGATCCTTTCCCGAAAGAGCGCTCCCCAACCAACAGCGCACGGTTACTGTCGCGCAAACAGCCAGCCACAATCTCCGCCGCGCTCGCGCTATACCGGTTAATCAGAATAATCACTGGTAATTCAAGTTGTTTGCGACAATTAACCGCCGTAAAAGCTTGTTTACTATTCGCTTCCCGCCCCTCAGTTATAATAACCGGACTTCCGGTTGTCAGAAAACGACTGGCAACATCGACCGCGGCTTTCAGCAGACCGCCCGGGTTATTGCGCACATCCAAAATGAGGCCACGAATTTTTTGTTTCTCAAGTTGTTCCAATGCCCGATCCAGATCATTTCCGGTTTGCATGGTAAATATGTCCAACTTAATATAACCGATATCTTCGGAGAAGACTTTAATACCGTTATATGGCACTGAACTGTGTCTGATGACCTTGCGCCTGATATCGAAAATCAGCGACTGCGCCTCATTCGGACGCATAATTTTCAAACGAACCACAGTATCCGGTTTCCCTTTAAGCAAGTTTACGGCGTTGGTCAAGCTGAGCTTGTTTAGCCTCATTCCATCCACTGCGGTAATGATATCACCTTTTTTCAGTCCAGCCCTCTCCGCCGGCGATTCGTCAACAATTGCTACTATTTTTAATCCCGTTTCAGCCCGAACCACCACTACTCCAATCCCAACAATTTTGCCACTGAATTTGACCGTCCTTTCCTGATGTTCTTTTGGCGCTTCATACGAACTGTAGGGGTCAAGCTCGCGAAGCATCCCGGTCATCGCGCTTTTCACTAAACGCTTGTAAGAGACTTGTGCCGGCTCCACATAATAGCGTTGCAATAGTTGCATAACCGATACCAATAGCATCATAGATTCATAAACAGTGCCGTCGCTGTTTGCGTGTTGTTCTACCTCCTGAATATCGCTGTCATCTGGGGGAGGAGCAATATCACTTTCGACAGCCAATATGGATTGCTGAAACAACACCATCAGTATCGCCACCGTCAACAAGCGAAATTTATGCAAGCCGATTGTACTCAAAAAGATTTTCCCGTTACTGTTTAATTTCATCCATTTCTCACTTATTCTTGTATCGCCTTCCTTTGGTTCGGGTGTCGTAGCCTCGACCCCGCCCAAAGAGTGAGGCATTACATTAATGATCATAAATAATGCAAAACTTTGCGTCAACAACTTGAGAATACGCAATCAAAATATATACTTATAGCGAGATAATACTATCGATAACAATGGAAAATCACTCGGGAGTAACGCATCGATGAATTATGGGAAACAGAAGAAGTTAAAATTGTGATGTTAACTCAAAATAAAGGGACCCTGGATTCGTGAGAAAATTCAGGAGGATGACTATGCCAGAATTTATCGTCGAAAAAGTCGGAATGCTCGAAGAAAATTGTTACCTGGTGCCATCAGCAGACAGAAAACGACTCTATATTATTGATCCGGGAAGTGAAACTGAGAGAATCTGTCAAAGTGCCGCCAAATTTCCCTGTGAGCAAACAATTATTCTGTTAACGCATGCCCATGTTGATCACATCGGCGCGGTCAGGGAAGTTATGGACCGCTTAAATGTCAAGAGAGTCTATCTCAATCGTAACGATCTGCCATTATACCACAGCACGGACAACCACCTGATGCCATTTGTGCCGGCGGCAAAGTCACTACCGACACCCGTTCACGAATTTGAAAACGACGATTTTGACATCATCGCGACCCCCGGACACACCCCCGGGTGCGTCTGTTTCCTTTTTAAACACCTGCCGGCGCTGTTTTCCGGCGATACCCTATTCGCCGGTTCCGTCGGCAGAACTGATTTGCCCGGTGGCGACGAAACAACCCTGCTTCGTTCCATCAGGGAAAAAATTTTGCCGCTAACAGAAACTATTCCGGTCTATCCCGGACACGGACCGAGTTCCACTGTGGGCAATGAAAAACAAAACAACCCATATATTTAACATGGCTAGAATAGTAAAAATTATTTTCATCACGTAATATCCACACGCGAATCAGCCTTTTTCAGACATATTTGCTTTTAGCCATAACAGGAGGGGAGAATGCTAGCAAAAACTTTTTCTGCCGCAGTAGTTGGCATTGATGCTTTCCCGGTTGAAGTTGAAGTCAACGCGACTTCTTCCGGCGAACAAAACGCTGTTTTCATTGTCGGCTTGCCCGATACTGCCGTCAAAGAGAGTCGCGACCGTATTCGTTCGGCACTTACCAGTTCGGGCTATCCACATCCCCATGGAGCTACTGTCATAAATCTGGCTCCTGCCGATTTGAAGAAAGAGGGAGCCGCCTTCGATTTGTCAATTGCACTCGGGATGCTCGCGGCAATAGGCAAAATAGATAGCACAAAACTAAAAAGAACTGCGGTAATTGGTGAACTCGCGCTGGACGGTACCGTCAGGCCAGTTAGAGGGGCGTTGCCGGTGGCCGTGATGGCCGCCAATATGTCGGAAATAGATGCTTTAATAGTGCCGCTGAAGAACGCGGAGGAAGCAGCACTTGCCGCTGGTGATTTCCCCGTCTTTCCGGTTGCCCATCTGCGCGATGCGGTTGATTATTTTTCTCATGAACACCAACTTCCATACCACGCGGATATTCAGAGTTATCTCAGTCATGAGGATGGGCGACAGCCCGATTTCGCTGAAGTCAAAGGACAGTCCGTGGCAAGGCGCGCTATGGAGATTGCCGCTGCCGGCGGACACAATAGCTTGATGATTGGACCACCGGGTACCGGCAAGAGCATGATTGCTTGTCGGTTGCCCGGGATCATGCCGCCAATGAATTTGACAGAAACGCTTGAAACCAGTCGTATTCACAGCGTACTGGGCATGCTTACTGTCGGACGTCCACTGCTGAACCGCCGTCCATTCCGTGCGCCACATCACACTATCAGCGACGTTGGACTTATTGGGGGCGGCAAGAATCCGCTGCCAGGGGAAATCAGCCTGGCACATAACGGAGTTTTGTTTCTTGATGAACTTCCAGAATATAAAAGAAATGTACTGGAAGTACTGAGGCAACCGCTTGAAACCGGCTACGTCAATGTGTCGCGTGCAGCCGGCAGTTTTTCATTTCCCGCCAAATTCATGTTGGCCGCGGCCATGAATCCATGTCCATGCGGTATGCAAAACCCGGAGCTTGGATGTAGGTGCAAACCGGATGAAAAACGACGTTACCGCCGAAAAATATCCGGTCCACTATTGGATCGGATTGACCTGCATGTAGATGTGCCCCATCTGCCAAAAGAAGAACTACTTGCCGCCCCATCCGGGGAAAACAGTGCTGTTGTCAGGCAGCGTACTATTCAGGCCAGAAAAATTCAGGAAGATCGGTTTCGCGGATTGAACTTCTTCTGCAACGCGCGGATGGGAAGCAGGGATCTGCAGAAATTCTGTAAACTGAATGCGTCGTGTCAATTGATGCTGCGGCATTCGATAACCAAGTTTCAATTGAGCGCAAGGGCCTATGACCGCATCCTCAAAGTGGCCAGAACTATTGCCGATCTGGCACACTCGCCGGAGATTCATGAAGAACATCTGCTTGAAGCTATAAATTACCGTTCCGTCGACCGCACGGAATGGTAATAATACCAATTCAGAGCTTCGGATTTTCTTATGGAATAAGGGAGACTGTTTCAGCGTATTCCAGAGTTTTTACCGGATGCCAACATCCATCCTTCCAATAATACAACTGGTTGCCAACTCCGCCGAACTTGCCGGCGGCAAAATCAGAGACAACGCGCGGAAAAAGTTGCCAATCCCCTTGCTGTTTCAAATTCTCCTGATTGGCAATGGCAACCGTTTCCAGACGATCCTTGTAACCACCAGACGGTTTTGCCGCAAGTCGATTATCCCTGATTAACTTGAGTTCCTCCAGAGTACTTCCCAACAAATCGACGGCGACCGGCGCGGAAATCCCGAGAATCGGGCCGGCGTCCATGTTTTGTCCCTGTCCGATATATGGTTGAGCCAGGATAACACTGCTGCGCAAATGAGAAAATCCATTTAAAATTGCGGTTTCCACGGGAACGGTGTGAAGACCGACAAGCAACCGATGTCCGTTACACTCAATTGTGAGATCCCCGGGATGTATGTTTAGACATGGAAAATCTCCGGTGAGATTGGTCAACAAACTAAATCCTGCGAGAATACCGAAATCAATGGGCTGGTAGCGGGCAATCAGGCGGCGCAATGCATTGGACCACAACTCCCGAATGTGACGCCCGGCTTCAGTACGCAGAGAAACTTTGGTTTCGCCATGCTGGCGATAAAACTCCTTAATGTCTAGCGCGATTAGTGGCAAATCAAATCTTGCCGCGATTGCGGCTGCTCGACTTTGTCGCGGCGCGTCGGTAATGATGACCGCCGGCAACCAACAGGAAAATGATTGTTCAATTACCTTCTCGGCATTTGTGCCGCTACCACTCATAAAAATAGCGGCGCGAACCGGTTCTTTGCGCTGTTGTTTTTGTTCTGCTGCCGGAAGCAGGTTTTCAATTGTCATTATCACTCTTTTTCTCTTAAGTTAATATGTTGTCATAGCTCAAAACATTTGAGGCGAAACAACTTTCTAATCTGCAACATTTTGTTGTAACTGCAAGTTTTTCATCCACATTTTTTCTCTACTTGCCTCAAATTTATATTTGCGCTCTCACGAAACAGGTTTATTGTAAGGGTAATTACCATCGTGAACAGTTTCAATACAATACAAAAAGGTGAGGGATTGCCAAATGTTAATTTCAAAATTTTATAAAAAGGCGCTTACTCTTTTGCTTGCAGGTATCATCGCAACTTCAGGTTTTGCCGGTTTTTGGGAATGGGCTACCCCGTATCGGGGCCCGGACAAAGACGTTATCACGTTGATAATCACTGCCAATTACCGCCAGCCATTGCTGTTGGCACAACTTATTCAGTACTCCAACCGCCAACCATATATTTTGTTGCCAACAGGAAACGATAAAAGAATTTTCTTTTGTCCGGTCAGCGAAAAAACACCGGCGCGGGAAGTCAAAGAAGAGAATCTGCCTCGCTTCATTCATTTCCTCAATCCCCGACAAATCATAGTTCTGGGTAACGAGTCTTACGTGCCGAAACAATACCTCAAATTGGCTGAGGGGAAAATACCGGTTTTTACAATCAGTGGCACTGATTGGAATGCGGCAGCAAAAAGCCTGGGGACACTACTTGACTTGACCAATCTTTACACCGATTATGTGCGGTTGAGTAAAAAACTTGAGAGTGGAACTTTATACCAACCGATGCCCGCTTCTCGACGCAATAATGTAGCGCCATCAGAAAACAGAGTTCCGCTTTTACTGCCTATGGAAGAACCTGTCGCTGAAACTGAAACTGATTCAGTTACCGACCTAAAAAAATCCGCGCCTCCGGCGGAACAACCGGTAGAAGCTGACAACCCTAAAGTTAAAGAACCAGAAGTTGATGTACCGGCAGACGAACCGCAATTGATTGAGGACAACTAACAACAGTGGGTTATTATGTCCAGCTTTTATCATATAGCTAAAAATACCTTGACGGAATCAGTTCGTGAGCCGATTTTTGGTGTCCTGCTGATTACCGCTCTGGTATTGATCGGTCATTTCCCGTCGATGGCGTTATTTGTTTTTTCTGAACAACTAAAGTTGGTGGTTGACAGTTCAATGGCTACTACATTGTTGTTTGGTCTGTTTGCCGCAGTTTTGTGTTCAAGTCACACTGTTTCCAGGGAGATGCGCAACGGCACAGTTTTATTAATGCTGTCCAAGCCGGTTTACCGCTGGATTTTTATTATTGCCAAAATTTTCGGCATTGTTATGGCGGTGCTGTTGTTTGTTTTCATTTGTAATACGGCCTCCATCATTTCTGTTTACATTGCTAAAGATCAATTCCGCATGGATATGGGCGCGTATTACATCTACATGTCAATTCTTGGCTTCAGTTGTTTATTCGGCATGCTGATGAATTTTTTTCGCGGTAAATCTTTTGCTTCATCCACGGTTGTTGGAATATCTCTGGCCATGCCCGTTTATTGTGTTATATGTTTGTTGCTAAAAGATCATCCTGCATTGTCACTGAGAGATTTGGCATTGGCCCTGGTATTACTGTTCTTTTCCGTCTCAACCATGGGAGCGATAACCGTAGTTTTCGCTACACGACTTGATATGGTGGCTAATTTGACAATCTGCACAATTATTTTCTTTCTGGGGTTAATGTCGAGTTACCTCTTTCAGAATGATACTGGTTCAGGAGCGCTTAACTTTATTTTTGGTTTTTTTTACGCACTATTACCTAACTGGCAATTTTTCTGGCTGGCTGATGCGTTGGCCGGACGGCGCACCATCCCGGCATCCTATATTTTCTGGTCGGCGGTTTATGTAACTCTGTATGTCTCTTTTTGTACAATGTGGGCGGTCGCGGTTTTCCAGAATAAGGAAATTGCCCGAGATACCAGATAGATGGGACTTAAAAATCATACTTTGATCAAGCGGATTAACCGGGCCAAAATTCTCAATTCGATCAGACGTAATGGTAGTGTCGCTCGTGCGCAAATAGCTGACCAAACTGGTTTGGACCGTAAAAGTGTTACTAATTTCGTCAACGCTTTGATTGAAGACGAGTTAGTTAAAGAGTCAGGCAAACAAGAAAATGTTGCCGGCCGACCATTCACCATGTTGAATTTTAAACCGCATTATGCTGCAGGTATTTATATTGCTCCACGTCACGCTCAAGCCACACTTCTTGATCTACATGGTAATATTATTGCCACATTCGAAGAAGAGTATTCGTTCTATCCTGAATTACCGGTACTGCTGACAAGCTTGAAGCAATTGTTGCGCCAGCTGGTCGCGATTCAACAACCCGACCTGGGTATAGGGATTTGTATGCCGGGTTTTCTTGATGTTACCAACGGCATAATTATTGATTCTGTCAACATTCCCGCACTAAAAGGATTCCCGTTTCGCGATTTCCTCATGGACATTGTCGATTTCCCGGTGTTTTTTGAAGAAGAATCAAGAGCTGTCGCATTAGCTGAAAAATGGTTCGGAGTCGGACAAATATAC
The DNA here is from genome assembly GCA_018400135.1 of Victivallaceae bacterium. Classification (GTDB taxonomy): domain Bacteria; phylum Verrucomicrobiota; class Lentisphaeria; order Victivallales; family Victivallaceae; genus M55B135. Next base: position 10,970 of record JAGYNC010000029.1, on the reverse strand, counting down.
GATGATTTTGTGGTAGTTGAGGTATCGGAGGGAATTGGCGCTGGCTTCGTCAACGATCGTCGATTGTTTAAGGGCGCTGGTCAATACGCCGGAGAAATTGGCCACCTGACTATCGAAACTAATGGTATCCGGTGCCGTTGTGGCAATAAGGGTTGTTTGGAGGCATACGCCTCGGAACGTGCGGTGGTGGAACAACTGGGAGGCTTTTCAGCTCGATTATGCGATTTGGAACGGGATAAAATTAATGCTGACCAATATTTTTTGACGATGAACGAAACCGGCGCTAAACTGGCGGTCGGACTGGCGGCGATCATTAACATTTTGTGTCCCAGAATAATAATTATTTCCGGCTCAGTCGTCGATTTTTTCCAATCTCCTTTGCTTGATAGCATTAAGCGTAACCTCGTTGCCAGATGCCTGAAAAGCAGCCTTGACCAAACACAAATAATGATTTCAGAGTTAAACGGAAATAACGCACTCGGAGCCGCAACGTTGCCGCTTTCTGCAGTGTTTGAAGTGCCCGGCTACTACTACGTCTGATTCGGGAGTGTTGCATCGCGCGACAGTGTTTTTTGCAAAAAAAAAACAAGAAAACTGGTGCGCCGGAATGGCGCACTTTTAATTAGTGCCGACGAAAAAAGCATTTTTCGTTCAGGCACTAATTATCATGGTTGAAACAATGCTTTGGGTTCAGTTGTTGATTTCGGTGTTATGCTTTTTTCCAATCTCTTCTCCGAGGCGGTCAATAGCGCTTGAGTGTTCATAGATTCGCATTCCGGACAAGAGTAGTTGGCACGGATTATTTCCGCATTGCTCATTCCCTTCCCAGACACGCGCCGCTGGGGAAAAACAGCCCCACAATCGTTGCACTTTAGCGCATAACCAACGTCACTCGAACATTTAACGCATTTAACCTCCTCAATATTCCGAAAACGTTGTTCACGGGTAAAACCACATTTAAAACAACGAATAATCGACATTGGCCCTGCTTTTAGATTTGCCGGCAACAAGGAATCATACAATACCCGGCGTACAGTAAAACCTACCACAATTGTTGCTGTCAAAAGTATTAGCAATAAAATACCGGCGGCGAGAATGGTTCTTTTGGAAAAATATTTTTCCAGAGGTTCACCTTCAATCGACAACAATCGCCACTTATTCCGACTAATATAGGGTTCCATTTGCTCAAGGTTTTCTTGAGCTTTGGAAGACGTTTCGACCGCATTACGAATAGCAGTTGCTTCTTCCGCGCTCAATTCGATGGTATCAGTCGGTTTTAACTTCTGAGCGGTTGGTTTCTTGAATTGTGCATAATAATAGTCAAGATATTCCTTAAGTTGCACGAAATACTTGATCATTTCCTCTAACTCCGGACGCTTATCAGGGTCTTTGATAAGTGTAGACATTACTCCTTCAGAAAAATATTTGGAAATGCCTGAATTATATTCACGCGGTGGTGGCGGTGTTAAATTCATGTGTCTGGATACTGTCAAAGCCAGCTTGTCGCCATCAAACGGATTATCTCCGGTAACCGCTTGATAGAGAGTGACACCCAGGCTGTAAAGATCGTTTTGTGAAGTAATCTGGTTTGCAGCAAAAAGATGTTCGGGCGCAGCATAAGCAGGATCGTTCCAGACATCAGATATATCGATACTTTGTTCCCCCGTATATTCAAGCGGAATACCGAATGAAGCAAGTTTATAGCGATTACCGGAACGCAGGATATTTCGCGGATTGACCGCAAGGTGGGAAATACCATGATCCTTGAACAATTTGAGCGAAATCAAAATATCCAATCCCATGTTGACGGCTTTGGGTTCAGGAAAATTACGACGTTTGAAATGCAGCATAACATCGCTACGCTCAGCGTATTCCATGGTCAGGTATATTCTCCCTTCTGCTTCACCAAAATCGAAAATTTTGATAATGGTGGGAGCGTCAATACCCTGAACCCTTTCCGCAATGGTCAAAAACTTTTTCGCCGTCGGGCTGCCGGTAAATTCCCGATTCATCAGCTTCAGTGCCACATCCTGATTCCCACGGCGTTGATCCGTCGCAAGAAAAACAACCGCATGTTTTCCGTAACCGAGAATCATTTTTATCACATACCGTCCGGCAAATATTGTCCCCCGGTGAAAGATGTCAAAGTCAACACGGTGAGATATCGCACTCTTCAAAGATGCTTTCAGGGTGGCGGCAAGGTGTGTGTCCTGAATCGGTTTTACCAGATAGTAATCAGCGCCGGCGTTAACGCTATCCATGAGATTGTCGGATTTATCTTCCAAAAGAATAATCAGAGGTATCGCGAAGCCGCGCTCATGTTCTTTAAGTTTTTTGCTGAACTCAAAACCGTCGCGAGAAGACATAGTTTCGTCAATTATGAATAAATCGAAAGAAGTTGCCTCAATGCAAGCCATAACCTCATCTTCATTGCCGACAACAATTACCTGATGCCCCAAAGACTCTAACGTAGCAAGGACCTCACCTCGCTCGGGAGTGTTTGAAGAGGCGAATAAAATGTTTGCCATAGTTCACTTTGCCTTTTTTACGAATTCAGGTACTGGTAGAAACTACTTAATAAGGATTGCCCATTTCGTAGTGGTATCTTATTTCACTTGGTTGCAGGGCGCGATTAAACACCATAAATTCGTCCATATCGCCGGAGAAATACTGTCGGGGAATTCCCCCTTCGCCACCCATTGCGCCGAGCACAAAGTTAGCATCATATATGGCCTCTTCAGGAATATCAGTCTTGCCAACAATATCGGTAACCTCCTTGCCATTCACATAAGTCCGTACTAATTTCCCGACTTCATTAACCATGGCGAGATGAACCCATTTCCCGTAGATAATGTTGCTTTTCCAATGTGTCTGGGTATTGCCGACACCGGCAAACAAATTTTCACCTCCGTTAAGGTGTAAATTATATTGAGATTTTACCGAATTTTTGGCCTTGGAAAAAAGATATTGAATGCCTCCACCATAAAGTCTAATCCAACAGGTAAAGGTAAAATCTTCATTCCCCGGGTTGAGATTTAATAACTGACTATTCGGTAACGTCACGTAGTCATTATTACCGTCAAACATCAGACAGTTTTTAAATTCCCAGCGTCCACCGCCGCGTCCCCATTCTGGGGAACCGTTAATTAAGCCATGGTAATTATATTGAGAGTAATCCACCCGTTTATTGCCATTGGCTGAGTTGTACAACGCCGGCATGGCTATCCCCTGATGATAGACGGAAAAATCCTCAAATTCGAAATTGAAATTAATCATAATATCCGGATCAAGATTGACTCCAGTCTGAAATCCCTGCCACCGGACAAATTTTGCTTTGTCGCGCAGACGCGCGAAAGAAGGCATTAAGATTCCGGCCAGTATTCCAATGATGCTTACTACCAATATCATTTCGATAAAAGTAAAAGCACAATGTCGATATTTCTGTTTCAATATTATCATTGACATCAGTTTTCCTGCCCTGTGTTTTGCAATTGGCTCTTTTATATTAGTATAAACCTACCGGTAGATTTGTCAATTATACTCGACACAATATATCAGCGACAGATTGCGTTGAGTAATGCTTCAATCTTTTTCGAATCGGGGTCGCTATCGCTACTTGCCCGGGTGTCGCACGCACGCACGCAACAAGCAAGCGGGGATCGATAATTTCTGATTCTTATGTATGGGTACAGCAAGCCTCCTTGCTTGCGTTATTTCTTCTCAAGCTGGAAGCTTGAGGTACTTTCTCCCGTCTAAGGCAAATCGGAATTAACTGAGCGATTGCTGCATTGATCCGCGACTGAATCAACTATGCATTAATCTTCCGCCCGCCAAAACAATAGCAATATCTTCATCAGACATGCGATGGGTAAGCTCAAGCGATAATGCAGTGCCGTCGGATTTTACCAGCTGAGCCTGTAACAACTTATTGCCGCCGGTCAACTGTTGTCGAACACACGGGATATTAATAGTATCACCCTGCTCAATTAATTCATAATCCTTATCTCTGGCGAAAAACAACGGCAATATCCCAAAATTGATTAAATTTGCCATGTGAATACGCTCAATAGTCAGTGCAATTACCACCTTGATCCCGAGAAACATCGGACAAATCGCCGCATGTTCACGCGACGACCCTTGACCATAGCTATCTCGCCCTACAATAATGCCGTGTTTGCCTGAAGCTTTTATGGCTCCAGCGCGCTCGGCGAATGTCGGCTGATCCGGGACATTAAAACATTCGAATACCACCTGGGAATAAGCAGGGATATTACTGCGCAACTTAAGGTGAATACCAGCTGGCATGATATGATCAGTAGTAATTTTATTACCTACCTTGATTACTACTTTTCCGTCGATTTGTTCAGGTAACGGCGTATTTTCCGGCGGCGCGCCGATGGTTTCTTTACGAATAATTTCCACTTTATCCGTCGATTGTAAGGGTGGAATTATCAGGTTGTCATTAATCAAAAATTTCTCAGGCTCGGCGATTTCCGGATAAGCGATACCTAATTCGCGAGGATCAATAAATTTGCCGGTTAGCGCTGCCGCTACCGCTGTTTCCGGGCTCACCAGGTAGGCCTGATCGCTCTTGGTACCGGTGCGGCCGGCGAAGTTGCGATTGAATGTTCGCACTGTAACCGTATTCGACGCCGGGCTTTGTCCCTGGCCAATACATGCACCACAACCGGTTTCAAGAACCCTGGCGCCGGAGGCGATAAGATCAGCCAGCATTCCGTTACGTGAAAGCATTTCCAGCACCTGACGGCTTCCCGGTGAAATTGCCAGGGTTACGTTTTGATTAACGCGTTGCTCTTTCAATATCGTCGCTACCATTGCCAGATCGCGATATGAACTGTTGGTACACGAGCCAATGATGATCTGTCCAACATCAATACCGTTCAGCTCAGCAACAGATTTAATATTGTCCGGGCTGGAAGGACAAGCAGCAAGAGGTTGAAGTGTAGATAAATCAACTTCAATTACCTGATCGTATTCAGCCTGATCATCTGCCTGTAATTCAATCCATTTTTCACCTCGCCCTTGTGCCTTAAGAAATTTTTTGGTTACAGTATCCGACGGAAAAACAGAGGTGGTAACACCCAATTCCGCGCCCATATTGGTGACGGTTGCACGCTGTGGAACGGTCAGTGAAGCAACGCCTGGCCCGAAGTACTCGACCACACTGCCGACATTGCCTTTAGTAGTAAGAATGGATAGTAGTTTTAATATGAGGTCTTTAGCTGAACACCAGGGAGCAAGACCTCCATGTAATTTTACACCGATAACCTTGGGATAAGATAGCAAAAAGGGCTTTCCCGCCATTGCCATTGCCACATCCAACCCGCCAGCGCCAATTGCCATCATTCCCAAACCGCCGTTGGTTGGCGTATGAGAGTCCGACCCAAGCAGGGTTTTTCCGGGTTCCCCAAATCGCTCAAGATGCACCTGATGACAAATCCCGTTGCCCGGCGGGGAAAAATAGATTCCCTTCGCCTGTGCCACAGACTGCAAATAAAGGTGGTCGTTGCGGTTTTCCGGGCCGTTTTGTAGCATGTTATGATCAACGTAAGAAACAGAAAGTTCAGCCCGGGTGCGCTCCTGCTTCATCGCTTCGAATTCAAGATAAACCATGGTTCCAGTGGCATCTTGTGTCAGCGTCTGGTCAATTCTGATTCCCACAGGTTTGCCGGATGTCTGGTCTCCAGCCATGTAATGGGCATCAATAATTTTTTGAATGATGGTTCCCTTCGCCATGTAATTTGTTCCTCAATGATTTTGTTTTAGAAATTATTTCGAATTTCGGGTCTAGCTGACTGTCAATGTTTTTTCCACCAGAATTTACCCGGATTGTAGCGGGGGCGTTGCCATTCTTTAGATGCTACTATCTTATCCTTGCCCCAGATATCAAGACGATAGGCAACAATGTGCCGCCCGCGGATTCCTTTGAGAGGTATTTCCGCGACCAGATTGCCCATGCTCGAAAGACCGGATTTACGCGCCGGAGTCCCCAGTTGACGAATCGCTTTGTCATGAATCAGCGGACGGTCAATGCCGGATATTGTTTCAATAATTTTAGCCTCATCGTAACTTTTACTTTTGACTTTTGCCTCTTTGGGATAAAAAAAAGTGTAAGCAGGCCGTTGACCGTATTCCTTGTCCCGGGTGGTTAACACGTACAAGTAGAAGTAGGGCATTTTGACAGCTTGCGTCTTCCCTGGTTCATATTTACGGTTAATCCGGTATTCAATGGAGCAAACTGCAACGTTTTTCCGGCGTTTACCATCCTCAGTGCTGAATGTGTAACCAGTATCCGGTATATCAACTTTGATGATATTGATATCATAATCGCTGGTATTGTCGACAAAGGAACTGCCGGGAATGTCGGTATCAAAATATTTCTCCACCCAACTCAGCGGAATGGTTTGGCGTCCACCGTCCTGCTCAATAGTCAGACGTTTATCCTGGATGCTGATTATTTTGATTTTCGAAGTGGTCAAGGTCTCGCCCTTGCCGTTGATGCGATAGATCAGTGTGCCGGCCGGTAACGGACAAGCTAAAGCAAGCAAGAACAAGGACAGCATAAATTTGATTTGCTTCAATACCATCTTGGCGTCTCCTTAATTGGTCATGGGTTTGGGCGAGAATATACCATAATGCTTCCTCCTGATTTTTAAATTAAAGATAATTTTTTTTTTGTATATTGGCTATTTTCGGGTATCTTAAGTGTTCGGGTTTAGAATTCCATTGTTTTATTTAAACCTTACGAATTCGTACTCGTACACGTCGGGACAAATATTAAAATATAACAATAAACCAACTCTCGGATTCAGATTTGAGCTTTTAACTTCGATCCGAATCTCCATAAGGAAAGTCATCATGAGTAAAATTCATGCGGAACACGTTTTTACCTCGGAATCTGTCTCTGAAGGGCACCCGGATAAAGTCTGCGATCAGATTTCCGATGCTATTCTCGACGCCTGTTTGAAAGACGATCCGGAAAGCCGGGTAGCATGTGAAACCTTGACAACTACCGATTTGATTGTTATCTCTGGCGAAATCACCACTGAATCACGAGTTAACTGGGAAAAGATTGCCCGCGATGTCGTGCGAGACATCGGCTATGTGGATGGGAGTATCGGCTTTTCCTGTGACACCTGCAAGGTTATGATTTGCATTCATCGACAATCACCGGATATTTCTCAGGGCGTAACCGAAGACGAGGGCACATTTGCCGAACAGGGAGCAGGCGATCAGGGAATGATGTTTGGCTTTGCCACCAATGAAACTGCGGAATTAATGCCTGCTCCAATTATCTTCTCACACAAAATTATCCAGGAACTGGCGAGATTGCGCAAATCCCAGCCGGAAGTTTATTCATATCTCCGTCCGGATTCGAAAAGTCAGGTGTCGGTGCGCTACAAAAACGGCAAACCGTTCAGAGTCGAAACGATAGTTATTTCCCACCAGCATACGCCGGACATGAAACATCAGGATTTAGCGGATTTGGTCAAGAACGTTGCCGAACAGGTGATTCCGGCCGAATTTATGCACGAAGAAATTAAATATTACATTAATCCGACCGGCAAATTTGAGATCGGCGGACCGCATGGTGATACGGGTTTGACCGGCAGAAAAATAATTGTTGATACTTATGGTGGAGTCGGGTCTCACGGCGGGGGCGCGTTTTCAGGTAAAGACCCGTCAAAGGTTGACCGTTCAGCTGCTTACATGTGTCGCTATATTGCTAAAAATATCGTTGCCGCCGGATTGGCGGATAAGTGCGAAATCCAGACCGCTTATGCCATCGGTGTAGCAGATCCGATAAGTATCAATGTGGATACTTATCGCACCGGAAAGCTCGCGGATGATGGCATGCTTGAGAAGATCGTTCGCGAGGTATTTGATTTGCAGCCGGCAGGTATTATCAGAACTCTTAAGTTGAAAGAGCCGACCGCTCATGATTGGTCTTACCGCGGTACCGCCGCCTATGGCCACTTCGGCAGAGAACATTTCCCGTGGGAGCAGACGGATAAAATTGAGCAGTTGCAAGCAGCTGCCGCAAAATTCCAACGTTAACTGGAAAGTTGTTGCTATGAATTATCCTGACTCTATCCTCTGCGCCGGCTCACCGATTGTTGACTTTTTGGCGCGGGTTGATGACTCTTTTTTGAATGCCATAAATGCTGAAAAAGGCGGAATGAATCTGGTTGATGCCGTCGGCCTGGACGCGTTGCTGGCTCAGCTACCATCAGAACTGGAAAAATCACCCGGCGGTTCCGCCGGTAATACCGCGTTCGGCCTTGCCAGACTCGGCATGCCGGTAGCATTTCTAGGCAAACTGGGAAAAGACCCTGACGGTGATTTTTACCGCTCAACATTTGAGGCTTCGGGCGGAAGAAAAAACTCCTTTCACTCTGTTCAGGGAGTTCATACCGGACGTTGTCTCAGCATGATTACACCAGACAGCGAACGCACTATGCGGACAGATCTTGGTGCCGCGGCTTTGATGTCTGCCGAGGAAGTGACAGAAGCTCATTTCTCAAACATCAGGCACGTCCATCTCGAAGGTTATCTGTTGTTCGTTGGAGATTTAGCTGAAAAAATTATGGCCACTGCCAAAAAATGCGGTTGTACTCTCAGTCTTGATCTGGCGTCATTCGAAGTAGTGCGCGCTTGTCAGGAAACATTACCGCAACTACTGGAAAAATATGTCGATCTGGTCTTCGCCAACGAAGATGAAGCTGAAGCTTTTTGCGGCAAAGATATGACTTTTGCCGAACAGGTTACGAAACTTAACGATTTTTGCGATATTGCCGTTGTAAAACTCGGCGCTGCAGGTTGTTGCGTCGGGAAAACCAAACAAACCCTCGAGCAGGTTGACGCACTCCCGGTATCCGCTCTGGATACCACGGCGGCGGGCGATTTGTGGGCATCCGGTTTCCTCTACGGCTGGCTCAACGGAGCCCCACTGGCCGAGTGCGGCCGCCTGGGGTCACTCCTGGGCGCCGAAGTGGTACAGGTTATTGGTTCACAAATTTCTGACGCGCGATGGCAGTGGATTAAATCGTCGTTGACAAATAACGCACATTAGCTTCAATTTATTCGTAAAATTGGTGGATAGTATAATAAATGTGCAACAAATTAGCGCAACGCGCTTAAATAGACAGGAGTAGATGATATGGATTATCAAGTAGCGGATATTTCCCTTGCCGAATTCGGGCGCAAGGAGATTGTTATTGCTGAACATGAAATGCCCGGCCTCATGGCTACCCGCGCCAAATACGGCCCTGACAAACCACTCAAAGGAATAAAAATTACCGGCAGTCTGCACATGACGATTCAGACCGCGGTATTGATTGAAACTCTGGTCGAACTGGGTGCAGATGTGCGGTGGTGTTCGTGTAATATCTTTTCCACCCAGGATCATGCCGCCGCCGCCATCGCGGCTACCGGGGTTCCGGTTTTTGCCTGGAAAGGTGAAACCCTTGACGACTACTGGGAATGTACCTATCGCGCGTTAACCTGGCCGGATGGTTCCGGCCCCGATCAGATCGTGGATGATGGCGGCGATGCCACGTTGATGATTCATCGCGGCTATCTTGCCGAGGACAAATCTGCTATTCTGGATGAGCCTACCGATAATCACGAACTCGCGGTAATAAATCATCTGCTGAAACGGATGCTCAAGGAATCGCCCGGTCATTGGCATAAGGTTGCATCCAAGGTTGTGGGGGTTTCTGAAGAAACCACTACCGGAGTTAATCGTTTGTCTCAGATGGCAATGCGTGGTGAACTGCTTTTTCAGGCGGTGAATGTTAACGATTCCGTTACCAAGAGCAAATTCGACAATGTTTATGGTTGCAGACACTCGCTGCCGGATGGCATAAAACGCGCGATGGATGTGCTTATTTCCGGTAAAACGGTGATGGTCTGTGGTTATGGCGACGTCGGCAAAGGTTCAGCCGAAGCAATGCGTAATGAACGCGCCCAGGTGTTGGTCAGTGAAATTGATCCTATCTGCGCGCTGCAGGCATGTATGGCCGGTTTCCGGGTATGTACAGTTGAGGACGCGTTGCCAATTGCTGATATTTATGTTACCGCCACCGGTAATAAGAATGTCATTACGGCCAAACACATGAGTCAAATGAAAGATCAGGCTATTGTCTGCAATATCGGACATTTTGACAATGAAATAGAAGTAAATCAGTTGGAAGCTATGCCGGGAGTGGTCAAGGAGGAAATAAAGGGAAGCTACTGTCCGGTACATCGATATCGTTTCCCGGACGGCCATGCCATCTACCTGCTTGCCGAAGGCCGCCTGGTCAATCTCGGATGTGCTACCGGACACCCCAGTTTCGTCATGTCCAACAGTTTTACCAATCAGACGCTGGCACAAATTGATATGGCTGCTAATCCCAAACGCGCTATCAACGTTTACCGTCTCAGTAAACAACTGGACGAGGAGGTTGCCCGGCTGCATCTGGCGAAACTGGGAGCTCAACTCACCACTATGTCCCATGATCAAGCCGAATATCTTGGCATTGATATTAATGGCCCGTTCAAGCCGGAACACTATCGCTATTGACCTTAGAGTCCCTTCCATTGCGACGGCGCTGTTCCAGTTTTTCTTCGAAAAAGACGGGAGAAGTAATACTGGTCGTCGAATCCGAGTTTTTCGGCAATCTCCTTTATCGAAAGTTGGTTTTCGGAGAGCAGCGTCTTGGCTTTGTTCACGCGGGAGGAAAGCTCGTACTGGTGCGGGGAAAGTCCGGTGAACTCCCTGAACCGCCTCCTGAAATGTGAATAGCTGTAACCCAGCGAAGCGGCCAGACGGGATATGTTTATCTTTTCTCCGGCGGCTTTCTCGATAATAATGGCGGCCTTCTCCATCGTTGTGGGAAAGCCGCCCCGCCTCTCCACATGCAGGACGGTTTCAATCCGGCAGAGAATTTCATAAAACGCCGCTG
>JAGYNC010000289.1 GCA_018400135.1 Victivallaceae bacterium | reverse complement strand
AGGCATGAACAAAAAAATCCAAACCATAATTTAACTTGTCCAAATCGATATTTTAAGCTTCACAGAACACAAGGCTGTGTAGTGTTGACCCCGAATTAAAAATCGAAAAATCATAATTTCAATATACAAGGAGCATGAGGCATGAGAGATATTATAACGGAGAAGGAAAAACAAACGCCGGTAACAGCAGAATATGACGTGGTTATAGTGGGCGGCGGGATTGCTGGCGTCACAGCGGCGGTGGCGGCGGCGCGAAATGGCGCGAAAACCTGTCTGCTCGAAAAGGAATATGGACTCGGCGGTTTGGCCACCCTGGGCAATGTTATCGAGTATCTGCCACTTTGCGATGGCATGGGAAATCAGATGATTGGTGGACTCGGCGAGGAGTTGTTGCGCCTTTCCATCAAAGATGGATACGATAGGGTGCCGGATTGCTGGGAGTCCGGCGGCGATCCGGAGAAGCGTTTAAAACAGAGGTTTCGGGTAGCGTTTAATCCGATGTCGTTCTTGCTGGAACTCGAAGAGTTTATCGCGAATAACGGTGTTGAACTTTATTATGACACGCGGCTTTGTGCGCTGGAGAAGGTAGATAAACTGATTACGAGTGTGATTGTTGAAAATAAAGATGGCAGAAACGCCATAAGGTGTAAAGCGGTAGTTGACGCAACCGGTGATGCCGATATTTGTTATTTGGCCGGAGAAGAGACAGTGTCATGGGATACGAATGTCGCGTGCGGCTGGTTCTATCATTTTGACGGAAAGAAAGTAGTGTTGAACAAATTCTCAAAACCTTTTGATGCCTATGGCAACAATCCTGCATTTTCCGGGCCCGGGTTCGCCGGGGATCGCGCGAAGGATGTAACTGATATGATACTTCACTCGAGAAAACTCATCAAACAGCAGATAACAAAATTCAAGGCAAAAAATCCGGCAGTGATCCCGCTGTTCATGCCGTCAATTCCGACTTTTCGCATGACGCGTCGCCTTAAAACCGTGTTCGAGTTGGAGGAGAGCGACAACAAACGTTACTTTGACGATACTGTTGGTATGACCGGGGATTGGCGCCGGTCCGGACCGGCATATTGCATCCCCTTGCGGATGTTGGTTGCGGTGCAAACCGGCAATCTCATCGCTGCCGGACGCTGTGTTTCAGCGGGAACCACTATCTGGGATGTTGTACGGGCCATTCCTGCCTGCGCGGTAACTGGCGAGGCCGCCGGAACCGCGTCAGCGGCGCTGGTCAACGAGAACCGCGTTTCTTTCTCCGACCTTAATGTGGCACAACTCCAGCAACGTCTCAAACAGCAGCAAGTGATAACCGGATTATGAATTGAATTAATAAAATATTATGTTACCGTAAAACAAGGTTGTCTCGAATGGTTCGGGACAAAATAAAATAAAGGATGTGGTAAAATGAAGAAAGTAATGGTAATGCTTATTGTCGGCGCGAGTGCTCTGATGTTAATGGTTGGTTGTGAACAGCAGGCTGACGAGTCGAAGGACGCAATACAGGATGCCGCCAAGCAGGTTGGAAGTACAGCCGAAGACGTTAAGGACGACACGGTTACAGCGGCTAAAGACGTTAAGGACGGCGCGGTAACAGCGGCTAAAGACGTTAAGGACGGCGCGGTAACAGCGGGTGATAACGCCAAGAAGTCTATTGACAATCTCACGGATTAATTATTTCTCGCTAACTATTGGACCGGGAGAGTTTTCTCCCGGTTCAATGTTTCCAGTTTCATTTTGTCCGGGCAAAATGAAAATTATCCAGACCATAGTTTAACTTGTCCAACCTGATATTTTCAGTTTTACAGAGCACTAGCAATTCTCCCTTATCGCCAGACTGGGCTACGCTATGAAAATTCAAACCAAACTTACCGGATTCTTCATCATTGTGCTGGGAGTGTTCTCCTATGCGTTGGTTTGGATCAGTACGATGGCCTACCGACAAGAGCTTAACCGATTGAATGTAGAAGTTTCAGCGCAACGTCTTGCGCATATTGTTAATATTCTTGAAGAACAGAACAATCTATTGTCTCAGGAGATTTTTCTCTCGCTGGAAAAAGCCCAGAAACGCGCTCTGCTGCTAGTTCGCCATACAGAATTTGCGCGTTCTGATAGTAACGACAAAAGTTTTCCGTTAATCATTAACGAAGATTCTCGTTTGCTCTACCGACCGCTGACCGAAGAACAATCGGTTTTCCCCTGGAACCACTATTCCATTAATGAATTGATTCGTAAAGGATATGGCGAGTTGCGCTTCTATTCCACCGGCGGTGAGCGTATTATCAAATATACGGTGTTTCGTCCCTGGAACTGGCTGATATGTTACTCCTATCCGTCGGATGCTATTTTTTATCAGGAGGTATACGGCGCCTATTTCCGCCAGATTATTGCGGTAATTTGTTGTATGTTGGTGGCGGTTGCCTTTTTGTTCTGGTTGATTCAGAAAGCGCTAAGCCCACTTGATGATTTAGTTGAGAGTGCTTCAGCTATGGCGGCCGGCGTTTTTCCCGAGTCGAGAGAGAAAAAACAGTATTCAAAAGACGAAATTGGCATCCTGAACAAAGCATTTGCGGATATGGCGGAGAAAATTCGCGAGGCTATTAATAATCTAAAGTTTTCCTGTTTTTTTGATCTTGTTTTCCCTTGCGGCGGAAATCCGCCCACCGCACCAATCAAATTTTTCCGACACCTGGCGTTGGGTTAAAAAAAAATCGATTTTTTTTGCCCCCCGAAACCGGCCTTTGATACCGAAAAAATTCTACATGCCCATCTTATTTCGCTCATATTTACATTTTCAGTGCCCTCCCAGCGCGATTGCGCGCTTCCGGTTCAAATTTGACCAAATGCGCCGCGAGGTGGCGCCAGAATGGCTTAAAAT
>JAGYNC010000288.1 GCA_018400135.1 Victivallaceae bacterium | reverse complement strand
TCAAATCCGGTGGTTGAGAAACAATCTGGAATATCATTTGCTCGGCAATCATTTGTGGGCAAACGGCAAAGCGCTTGTTTTCGGCGGTCTTTTCTTCGGTGGTCACATCGCCGACGAGTGGCTGGACAAGGGAATCGGGATTATCGAAACTGAACTCAAGGAGCAAATCCTTGCCGATGGCGGACATTTCGAGCGTTCTCCCATGTATCACGCAATTATCCTTGAAGATATTCTGGACTTGATCAACCTGAACAGATGCCTTGATAATCCCCGTATCGGAAAACTGCCGCTCTCCGAAATAGCCGGAAAAATGCTTCACTGGTTATCCGGCATGAGTCATCCGGACGAGGAAATCGCCTTCTTCAACGATGCAGCAATGGGGATTGCGGCAACTCCGCTGCAATTGTACAATTACGCCGCGTCCCTTGGTGTGAAGTTTGAACGGAATCGGGGAACAAGTTTTTTTTCGGAATCCGGTTTCTTCCGTATGGAGAATGATCTCATAACGGTAATCGGCAATATCGGCGCAATCGCTCCAGACTATCAACCGGGACATGCTCACGCCGATACCCTGTCGTTCGAAATGAGCTTCCGCCGACAACGCGTGCTGGTCAATTCCGGTACGTCATGTTATCGGGACGGCGAAGAGCGTCGGCAACAACGTGCCACGTCCGCCCATAATACTGTAACAGTGGACGGATTGAATTCATCCGAAGTTTGGGGCAGCCATCGTGTCGCGAGACGGGCAAAAATTGTATCGCGTTCGTTTGAAAACGGAGTTGTTGTTGCGGCACACAACGGATTCGGACGCGTTATTCCCGAGTGCATCCATATTCGCGAATGGCGATTTGTAGACGCGAGACTCGAAATCAGCGATGCTGTCACCGGTACTGACAGACACCACATTGCCGCCTACTGGCATTTATCCCCGGGATTAGAGGCGGATGTAGATGGACGCCAGGTGGTCTTGTCCGAATCTGGCAAAGCCATTGGCGTGATGATTGTCCCTGTGGGATGCCAGGCGTGTTTGATTCAGACCGAATACGCCTGTGAGTTCGGAAAAAAAGCAGACAATACAACCATTCTGGTAGAATATATCGGCAGTCTGCCGAAAAACATTATAACCACGTTCGAGTTTTACCCTTGAAGATATTATTTCTAACCCACTACTTTTATCCGGAAGGCAATGCGCCGGCAACCAGAACCTACGAACACTGCAAGTGCTGGGTGAAAGCGGGACATGATGTTACCGTTGTAACCTGCGCCCCGAATTGTCCTTCCGGCGTAGTCTACGACGGCTACAAGAATCGTTTGTATTTCAAGGAGACGGTTGACGGCATAACCGTTGTTCGACTTTGGACTTTTCTCGCCAGCAACAAGGGGTTTTTCAGAAGAATACTCAATTATATCTCTTATATGGCGGCAGCTTGTCTCTATGGCATTTTCCTGGCTCGCAAACCGGACGTACTGATTGCCACATCACCCCAATTCTTTTGCGGTTGGGCCGGAGGCGTCTGTCGTTTTTTTCGACGCTGGCCGTTCATTCTGGAAATCCGGGACATCTGGCCGGAATCCATCACGACGGTCGGTGCCATGAAAAAGAGTTTAATTGTCAAAATTCTGGAAAAAATGGAAATTATCATGTACCGCTCGGCTGATCATATTGTCACCGTCGGTAATGGTTACAAGGACAAAATCACGGACAAAGGGATAGCACCGGAAAAGGTTTCCGTGGTTACCAACGGTGTCATGCCGGATTTGTTCACGACAGAACCGGGGGGGAATGCGTTACGCTCCAAATACGGTTCCGTCGGTAAATTCGTCTGTGCTTATATTGGTACGGTCGGCATGGCTCACGGCCTTGAGGTTGTTCTTAAGGCGGCGGATTTGGCGAAAACACGCCAATTCAACGACCTTGTTTTCTGGATTGTCGGGGATGGCGCCAAGCGCGAGATTCTGGAACAACAGGCCAAGTCGATGAAACTGGAGAACGTCGTGTTTACTGGACGTTTGCCCAAGCAAATGATGCAGTCGGTGATTTCAGAATGTGATGCAGTACTGGTGCATTTGAGAGGCAGTGAATTGTTCGGCACGGTTATTCCGTCTAAAATTTTTGAATTCATGGCCGGCAACATTCCCATCATCATGGGAGTAAAAGGTCCCGCCCTGGAAATCGTCCTGGAATCGAATAGCGGCGTGGAAATGACACCGGACGACCCCGAATCACTTTTGGTGTGCGTCAATAAAATACGTGAGAGTTCCCTGGACATATTTCAGGGGAGAGATTACGTGATGAGGCATTATAATCGGGAACGTTTGGCTGGAGAAATGATTGCCATTTGCGAAAAGTATGCCAGATCGAACGTTGTCGGAAAGAGTTGAGAGATAATCAAATCCCCCCGGCAATGCAGTACAATTGTTTCGTGGACACAAAGGCGCAAGACGGAAAAGTTCTCGCTCTTTTATCCGCGAATTACGAAACGAGTCCGTAAAAGCCAAAAGAAAGGCTAACCATATAGCGCATGTAGAATTGGCGTTCCTGCCACTCCCGCGCTGCTGTTGTCGAGGAAATTCAGAGAAATTGCCTCTGTATTTTTACTCTGATAATACGTTCGCACGAATGCGCGATTGCGGCGCAGCAAGCAATCACGGATTCGTGCGAACCTCTGTTTCTTTCCCCCTCTCCTCCGTGCCTCTGTGTTCTCGGCTTGCCTGTCGCGTTCGCGACGCAGACAGGTGGTAAACAGTATTTTCCCGGCTTCGCCAGGACTTTTTTAGACAGGATTAACAAGATTTTATTTTATCTGGTATTATTCTGTATATCCGGTCAAAATAACAAATTCCTATAGAATTAAATTATTAGTGTTCCATTAGTGTCAATTAGTGGTTAAACTGTCCCTCCTC